>CAMCGI010000010.1 GCA_945874205.1 Francisella tularensis subsp. holarctica | reverse complement strand
TGCCAGACAGCAATGAAACGAGCAAGGATTGAGTCATGGATAATACAGCGACTAACGCTAACCAAAAAACACCTATCAAATACCGCCCGCGTAGTACAGTGTTTACCAAGGTAACAAAAAACTGGCGAACTCATTCAAATAATCCTAAGCCAAACAATCGTGCCATATTGACATAGCGGATAATGCATTAATCGCCTTATCCGCTACGGTGCATTACGCCGTCAATAATCGCTCTGCTTCCTGATACTTAGCTAACGTCTGCTCAACGACGTTGGCAGGCAATTCAGGTCCAGGTGCGACCTTGCCCCACTCTAAGGTTTCTAAATAGTCACGAATGTATTGCTTATCGAAGCTGGGTGGGTTGCTGCCAACGGCATATTGGTCTGCTGGCCAGAAACGAGAAGAGTCGGGCGTTAAGACTTCATCAATTAAATGAATCACACCATTTTCATCCTCACCAAACTCAAACTTGGTATCGGCAATAATAATGCCACGCGGTAGCGCGTAGTCAGCAGCAAATTGATAAATGGCTAGCGCTAACTTTTCTACTTGTGCCGTTTTATCTTCGCCCATAATGGCAACGAGTTGCTCGCGAGAAATGTTTTCGTCATGATCGCCAACCGCAGCTTTCGTTGAAGGCGTAAAAATCGGTGTCGGTAGTTTCGCTGCCTGTTGTAGCCCAGCTGGCAGAGCGTGACCACAAACGGTTCCTGTTTGTTGATAATCTTTCCAACCAGAACCGACCAAATAACCACGAACAATCGCTTCAACAGGTAATGGCTTAAATTTGCGCACCACCATCACACGGTCGCCCAATGTCGCCAGCTCATTAGCCGATAAGACATCGCTTGGTTTAATGTTAGTAAGCTGATTGGGTAAAATATGCGTTGTTTTAGCCATCCAAAAACGGGTCATGCGTGACAATAACTCACCCTTGGTTGGTATTGGTGTCGGCATGACCACATCAAAAGCAGAGATGCGGTCAGTTGTGACAATCAGCAAATGCTGTGCATCGACATCATAAATATCGCGTACTTTGCCCGTATGAATTAAGGGGAGTTTGGTTAGGTTGCTGGTATGTAATGAACTCATGAGTTTTCCTTTGAAACAGAAATAGCAGTAGATTCGGACAGTGTTTGCGTACGTCTATTATCGCCCGTTGGGTAGGGATAGGTAAAATGACCATATCGAAGTGCTAACACTGCACCAGAAAGAATAAGAATGGCGGTAGAAATACCTAGAATTTTAATTTCACTCATCTCTTTCATATCTAAAATCATGTAACGCGCTAAGGCGACAATCGCAATATAAAGTGGAATACGAATGGGAAGTCGTCCAGATTCTAAGTAAATAATGACCATAGATAATACTTCAAGATAAATAAATAGCATGAGTAAATCGGACAAAGCAACAGCTGATCTTTCGATCATACCCAGCACTTCTTGAATACCCGCTAAAATGGTCACAATGGCAATAATAACCAAACCAATCACTTCAACTGCATGAAAAATAGGATGTAAAAAGCGCATTTCAGCACTTTGATGTGTTTTATTGGGCTGCTCATGAAAATTTGTTGGGTTCATTTATATGCATTCCTTGTCTGTTAAAGAGAATATGTTCGCTTTTTTTTGGTAGAATAGCAAAAGTTTAGCTAATTTTAGGAGAATATGACCATGAAACGTGAAAATTGGATCGCCCCTTCGATTCTTTCTGCTGATTTTGCCCGTTTGGGTGACGATGTCAAGGATGTTTTATTGGCAGGCGCAGATATTGTGCATTTTGACGTAATGGATAACCATTATGTGCCTAATCTAACCATTGGTCCTTTGGTGTGTGATAGTCTAAAAAACTACATGACTAAAAATGGGTTGGCTCAACCGATTGATGTTCATTTGATGGTTAAACCTGTTGATCGTATTATTCCTGACTTTGCCAAAGCGGGCGCTAATTATATCACTTTCCATCCTGAAGCTTCAGAGCACGTTGACCGTAGTCTTGGGTTAATTAAAGACTCTGGTTGTAAAGCAGGGTTGGTGTTTAATCCAGCAACATCACTAGACTACTTAGAATACGTGATGGATAAAGTGGACATGATTTTGATTATGTCGGTCAACCCTGGTTTTGGTGGTCAAAGCTTTATTCCGCAGGCATTAAACAAGCTTCGTGCCGTGCGTAAAATGATCGATGCTTCTGGTTATGACATCCGTTTAGAGATTGATGGTGGCGTTAAGGTCGAAAATATCCGTGAAGTAGCAGAAGCGGGTTGTGATACTTTTGTTTCTGGTTCTGGTATTTTTGGTAAAGCGAATGCAACAGACCCTAATCGTTATAACACTATTATTCGTCAAATGCGCGAAGAGTTAGCTAAGGCGTAATTTTATGATGGCAAAAATCCAACCAGGATTTGTTCTGTGCGATTTAGACGGTACGCTGATTGACAGCGTACCCGATTTAGCTTATTGCGTTGATGAAATGATGCGTGAGCTAGGCTTGCCAATGCGTGGCGAACTTTCTGTGCGTGATTGGGTGGGTAATGGTGTCGAGCGTTTGGTTCAGCGCGCTTTAATTAATGCGGTTGACGGTATGCCAGATGTAGCATTGTTTGAAAAAGCCATGCCTATTTTTTCGCGTTTATATCTGGTCGATAATTCTAAGCGTTCTTGTGTTTACGATGGTGTATTTGAAGGGCTTGCTTGGTTAAAAGCGCAAGGCTATCGTTTGGCGTGTGTGACCAATAAAGCAGAAGCCTATACGATTCCGTTGTTGCGTGATAAAAAACTACTTGATTTATTCGAGTTGGTTGTCAGTGGTGACACCTGTTCTGCTAAAAAGCCAAGCCCGATTCCGTTGCTTTATGCTGCCGAAAAAATGGGTATTGCGCCAGAAAATGCGTTGATGATTGGTGATTCCGTTTCCGATGTCAAGGCTGCACGCGCTGCGCATTTTCATATTATTTGCATGAGTTATGGCTACAATCATGGTGTCGATATTCGTTTAGAAAATCCCGACGCTGTCATTGATAGCATGACTGAACTTCCTAATTTAATTGCAACGTTAAAATAAAATTTATGAAATTGGATATACGTCCCCGTCGTGTGCTGACACGAACCCTTTTGACCGACTGTGATACCGCATTAGGGCTTTACGCGCGTGTGGCATCTGGCTCTGGTTCTTTTTTGCTTGAATCGGTGCAAGGCGGTGAAAAGTGGGGACGTTACTCGATTATTGGCTTGCCAGCTTACAAACGTATTCGCGTTGAGGGTGACACAGTTACCATTGAAACGGGCGAAGCGAGAGAGTCTTTCATTTGTGCTGACCCACTCGTTTGGTTGACGCAAGTGCATGAGGTTTATGCGGCCGCCAGCGAGTCGGCTGGTTTGCCGCGTTTTGCCGGTGGTTTGGTCGGTTATTGGGGCTATGATTCGGTGCGTTGGATGGAGCCACGTTTGCAAGGCAAAGCACCAGAAGATACGCTCAATGTTCCCGATATTTACCTATTTGTTGCCGATGAAGTCTTGGTGGTCGATAACTTATCGGGTTTGACGCAAATTATTGTGCATGTTAACGATGATGCCGACAGTCTTGCAGCAGGTGAGCAGCGTTTGAGCCATATTGCAACTGCCTTAACACAAGCGGTGCATTTGCCTTCTGTTCCTGTGTCTGATCCTGTTGATGAAAGCACCTTTGTTTCTGGTTTTGGTGAACAGGCATTTGAGGATGCGGTGCGTCGTATTCAAGAATACATCTTGTCGGGTGACATCATGCAAGTGGTGTTATCACAACGCATGACGATTCCTTATAGCCAGTCTTCACTTGCCTTGTATCGTGCTTTGCGTCATCTCAATCCATCACCGTATTTGTTTTATTTCGACTTTGGTGATTTTCAGATTGTCGGCTCTTCCCCCGAAATTTTGGTTCGTGTTGCCGAGGGTGATGTTACTGTGCGTCCGATTGCAGGGACACGTAAACGCGGTTTAACGCCAGCTCAAGATTTGGCGAATGAAGAAGATTTACTATCTGATCCGAAAGAAGTTGCCGAACATTTAATGCTGATCGATTTGGGTCGTAATGATGTCGGTCGTATTAGCGAAAATGGAACAGTACGTCTGACCGAAAAAATGATTATCGAAAAATACTCACACGTGATGCACATTGTTTCTAATGTCACAGGTAAGTTGCGTCAAGGCGTTACGGCAATGGATGCCCTTAAAGCTGCTTTTCCAGCAGGTACGTTATCAGGCGCGCCTAAAATTCGCGCCATGGAAATCATTGATGAGTTAGAGCCTGTCAAGCGTGGCATCTATGGTGGTGCTGTTGGTTATTGGAGTTGGAATGGCGATATGGATGTTGCCATTGCCATTCGTACTGCGATAGTCAAAGATGGCATTCTGAATATGCAGGCAGGGGCGGGTATTGTTGCTGATTCTGTAGCACAATCCGAATGGCAAGAAACGATGAGCAAATCACGCGCGATTTTTAAAGCAGCGCAGTTGGTTTCTGAAGGGCTTTATGGTCAAGCAGAAGTAGCTAGGCATCGCTAATTGATTTTTTGTAAGAATTCATTGGTTTTCAATAAGGATTAAAGGTATTTATCCGTGATAACTAAAATTACTATTAAGAACTATAAGTCTATCGAAAAAATAGACTTGTCACTAGGGCGCATCAATGTCTTTATTGGCGAAAATGGTGCTGGCAAAAGCAATATCTTAGAAGCGATTGCCTTAGCTGGTGCAGCAAGCGCAGGTAAATTGGATAACGAGTTTTTAGCTTCTCGTGGTATTCGTGTCACTTCGCCAACTTTGATGCGATCTAATTTTCCTGATTGTATAGATGATAAAAGTGATATAGATATTGATATTTTTGAGGGTACAAAAGCAGAACATAAATTTATTTTGAAGAATGACAATACCGACTACTCACAATGGGAATATAAGAATAAAAAAGAAAATCAATTGGTTGAGTTAAAAAAAGTTATAGAAAAAATTAGCGAATCAAATAAGCACGCTAAAGTTATTCTGAAGGAAGAAGCATTAAATGACTTATTAGCGCAGATGGAACAATATGACTTCTTACTAGAAAGCGGTAAGTTTGTTAAGTTGAATCGTTTTGTTATTTATTCATTAGAAAATTCTGCATTACGTACTTTTGAAAAAGAGGGACAAATTCAGCCATTAGGGATTAATGGTGAGGGTTTATTAAAGTTATTGACAGTCCTTTCTCAGTCTGATCATAGCGCAACCTTGAACGAAATAAAGTCTCATTTGTCGGTCTTGGGATGGTTTAAGGATTTTAATGTCGTACCTTCAAATAATAACGAAACGTCAATTAGTATCGCGGATCGTTTTTTATCAGAGGAACGTCCTTTTTTTGATCAAAAAAGTGCGAATGAAGGCTTTTTGTATTTATTGTTTTACTACGCGCTCTTTGCGAGTAAGTTAACGCCTTCCTTTTTTGCTATCGATAATATTGATGTGTCTTTGAATCCAAAGCTGTGTACGCGTTTAATTCAATCTTTAGTCGCTTTGGCTAAAACCAATGATAAGCAAGCAATTTTGACTACGCACAATCCAGCCTTGTTAGATGGTTTAAATCTGGATGATGATGACCAGAGATTATTTGTTGTTTCTCGAGATAGTGAAGGTAAAACAAGAATCAAACGAATGAAAAAGCCCGTACTTAAAGAAGGTTTTACACAGCCTAAATTATCTGCTATGTTTATGAATGGTAGTTTAGGTGGTTTACCCAAAGGGTTTTAGCAATGGCAAGTTTTGCATTAATTACCGAAGGAATAACAGATCAAGTTTTTTTGGAGGCATTGCTCAATAGTTTATTTGATGATGTTGATGTGAGTCCTTTGCAGCCTGTTCGGGATGAGACAGATCAAAACAGACAAGCAGAGCTTGGTGGTTGGGAGCGGGTTTTTGAGCATTGCCAAAATGACGAAGCTATCCTATCAGCCTTGTCGATTAATGATTATCTTATTATTCAAATTGATACAGATTGTGCGGAACATATAAATTTTGGCGTTGCTTTAACTGCACATGGTATTGATAAAACAGAACAGCAAGTTATTGACGAAGTTAAGCAATTAATTGTCAGAAAAATTAGAGCCGATATCTATCAAAAGCACCAAGAGCAATTTTTATTTGCAGTGGCGGTACATTCGTTGGAGTGTTGGTTGTTGGTGTTTTATGCCAACACTCATAACGAAGCAGATAAAACGAAGCAATGCGCTGGTCATCTTGAAAGATTACTCGTTAAGAAGAGTATGTGTTATCAAAAAAATGCATTATATTATTATCAGCTATGTAGTCGCAAGCAAATGAAAAGTACTAAAGATGTTTGTGGTCGTAATCAGAGTTTATCTATTTTTGTGGCTGATTTGATGCGCATTAATCAATCTAATGATTGAAGTGTATTTAGAGTATTTTGTGAGCGTATCTGTTTCTGAAGGGCTTTATGGCCAAGCAGAAGTAGCTAGGCATCGTTAACAACAGCTTGTTGATAGAAGTATAATTTGTTTTTTCCAGATGTCTTTGCCTGATACATAGCAGCATCTGCTTGTTTGATTAAGCTTTCTGCTGACATTATTTCAGTACCAAATAATGTCGCACCAATACTTGGCGTGACATGGTATTCGTATTCTCCTAGCTGATAAATTTGTCCGATTTTTGCGAGTACCTTGTTTGCAATCAGGGTAACTTGTTTAATACTATCGACTGAATTGTCAGCTAAGGATTCGACCATTATAATAAACTCATCACCACCTAGTCGCGCAACAGTATCTATAGCACGTACACAATCTAATAATCTTTTTGCGACTTGCTGCAATAGCAGATCACCATAATCATGTCCGAGGGTATCATTGATGCCTTTAAAGTTGTCTAGATCGATAAATAATACGCAGCCATATCGACCAGTACGCAAACTAGCAATACTAGCGAGCGTTAAACGGTCAAATAATAAGCGACGGTTAGCTAGTTTTGTGAGCGTATCGTAGAAAGCCAGTTGTTGAATTTCGAGCCTTGTTTTCTCATGTTCAATGGCAATACCAATAAGGCGTGCAGACTGTTCGATAATGGTGATATCTAAATCGGCTGGTATGTGCTCATCTCTATAAAAAAGCGTTAAGGCTCCCAGTGTTTGATTTGATGCTGAGAAAATCGGTTGTGACCAACAGGCACCCACTCCTGCTCGACTCGTAAGTTCTGTATGGTATTGCCAAAATGGATGTGTTGAAATGTCTTCTACAACAACCTGCTTTCCGATCAAAACAGCACCACCACAAGAGCCAGCATTTTCACCAATTTCAATACCATCGATTATGTCGTTAAAAAAATTAGGTAAACTGGGTGCAGCGCCGACCTGCAGGTGTTTTCCCGTCTCATCGACTAACAAAATACTACATCTCATTATGGGATTAATCTTTTCTATACCCATTGCAATGGCGTTGAAAATATCACAGATGGGCGTGTTTTTAGCAAGTTTTTCTAGGATTAAATTGCGAAACTTATCGTATTCTTCACGTTTAATTTGATCCGTAATATCACGTGCGATGCCAAACAAGCCAGTAATCTGGTTTTGGTCATTGTAAATGGGGTATTTTCTGTTATCGACCCAGCCATGATTACCGTGAATATCTATTGTTTTTTGAATTTCATGGGCAATTTTTATTCCTGAAAAAACCATTTTTTCAAGTTTGTAGTAAATGTCAGCGTAAGCTTCAGGAAAGACATCGTAATCTGTTTTGTGGAGTAAGTCTGTCCAATGTTCAGTCGGACTTGTAATTGTTACTAATGTTTGGCTAGCACCTATGAAGACATGATTGCGATCTTTAAAGTAAATAAAATCATCGGTGTTTTCCATCATAGCAACAAAGTAAGGATTGTTTTTTAGGGCAGGTTGTTGTGTAGAAATGCTTTTTGCATCTTGCAATATCATGTTAGCGGTTGTGCCATTGTTTTGTTTTGTTTTACTGACACTTCCTACAATGCAACGAATACGACCATCGCTGTGTCGTATTCGGATATTAAAGCGTTCTGTTAATCGTTTGTTTTCAGATGAAAAAAGTTGTTCAGCAATATCTTGGTCATCGGCATGGATTAGTGATTTTAAGCAGGCTTTGTTGGTTAAAAAGTCGTCATTTGTGAAACCAAGCAGGTTATGCACATCACCATTAACAGATAACACACGTAGCGAATCTGTCAGGGACAACTGTATCTGAACGTTATTGATTGGTATATGATCGTTAGTCATAATGAACCTTTTTTAATTGACGATCTATTTAGTGTTGGTGAGTATGTCCCCCTTTCATAATAACTTCTTCTAATTTTTCTAAAATTCCTACGACTTCAGAAGATAAGGCTTCAACCTCTATCATTTTACTATTAGCCGTATGACAATCTTTTTTATTTGCAGCCTCTACTGCATCACCCACTAATTGATGAAAGCGTGCATGCGCAGTATCGAGTTGTTTCATTTGGGGCAAGTTCTCAAATTGACGTCCTGTACTATCTCGCCATTTTCCTAAGCCACACACATGGTGATCACGCACTGTTTTTATATCCGTGATTGTTTCGTAACCGTTGACCACATTGGACATGCGAATACGCCAATTTAAGTGTGCTTGTTTCATATCAGCAAGTAATGAACGACCTTGTTTAGCAACTTCTATTCCTGTCGTTGATAGTTGGAATTGTGCTACAAGGTGTGAAAGTGCGTGCATTTTTTGTGTCACAGCAGAAGAGGCTTCCCCTGTTTGTACGACTAACGTTGTCGTTTGTTTCGCAACAGCGTCCATCGTGCTAATATCACGATTAATCTCATTAATAGCTTCTTGCTGTTGTGCCGATGTTTTGGTTATGTGAGATACCACTTCTGTCATCTCATTAACAGCACCACTAATACTTTCAAGTGCTTCGTGTGTTTTATTAACAAGGTGAGTACCTTCTTCAATTTGAGTAACCGATTGACCAATCAATGTTTGAATGTCTTTGGCAGCTTGTGCTGATTTTTGTGCTAGCGCACGTACTTCAGCGGCAACAACTGCAAAACCACGACCATGTTCACCTGCACGGGCCGCTTCGACAGCAGCATTAAGTGCCAGTAAGTTTGTTTGAAAAGCAATGCTATCAATTAGGACAACAATCTCACCAATTTTACTGCCAGATGTATGAATTGCTTGCATGGCTTTTGTCGCTTGTCCCATGACTTGAGCACCTGCGCTTACTTGGTAATTAACACCTTGTGCTAAGGTATTTGCATGGTTAACATTCGTTGCATTTTCTTGTATCCCTTTGAGCATATTACCAATGGTTGCTGATGTATTGCTAATTGCTTGCGCTTGCTGATGTGTTTGATCGGTGAACTTACTAATATCGTTGTTGAGCTGTTGCGTTGAGACTGTCACTGTGTTTGTTGTAAACTGAACTTGTCCAATGACTTCATTAAGATTACGCATGGATAAATTAATTGCATTTTGAATGCTACGAAATGCACCCTGATAATCACCAGCCATTTGACCGTTTAGACGATTAAATGCAAGCTCTCCCGTGCTTCGACCGATATTGGCTAGTGCTAACGTAATCGATGAGAGTAACTCATTTAATTTTTCTCCTGTCTTTTTATAGGCTTCAGGCATGTCGGTTGTATTAATTCGGCGAATGAGAACACCTTGTTTTGCTTCATCAATTGTGAAAGAGAGATCTTCCATAAACCTTACTTGTGCTGTTTCGTCTTCCCATTCAATAATGGTTCCTAAGCGACGCTTATTCCTAAAAATGGGCGATGCCGTTACACAAACATGCAAGTTTTCGAAATGTATATTGCAACGATAAGATTCAGTAAGCGGCTCTAGTTTGTTTTGTGAAAGAAGATTGTTATTACCTTGAAATAAATCAATGCTATTGCCAACGATGTGGGTAAGATCGAATTCGGGGATAAGACGTTTAAATATATCTTGATAGTGAATAAATAGATTTTCAAGCGGTTTATTAATGCTCGCAATTTTACCCTGTATATCTAACACCATAATGCAATTAGCAGCATTACTCATCGTGGCATTGAGTACAGCGGCTTTATAGGTTGCATCATAGCTCATCGCAGCGTTTTGACCAATACGTGTTCGCAATAAGTTAAGTGCGTTTATCCAAGGTGTATTGCCTATAATGGGCGTGGCAAACTCTCCTTGTGACATTTTGTGAATACCTGTCAAGGTTTGTTGTGTAGGTCGCTCCATTTTAAATAGCGCGTAAATCATGCTTACCAATACGCCTATCGAAAACAGACTCAGTGCCGACTCCAAAATAATAGGCAGGCGTAAATCAAGTAAACGTCCAATGGTTGGCGCTGCGATGGTAAAAAATGCCAAACTAGCCAAAGTAATTGTTTTAATGGGGCGACTTTCTGCTGTTATTGGAATCTGTGCTTTACCAGAAATGGTTTGTGCATAAAGTGATTCAACAGCATCGATCTGGGCACGTGTTGCGTGATACCGTACAGAAACAAATCCAAGGATTTTATCGTCTTCAAATATAGGGGCTACATTTGCTTGTACCCAGTAGTAATCGCCATTTTTTCGTTTATTTTTAACAATACCAAACCATGGTCGCCCATCGCTAATGGTGTTCCATAAGTCTTTAAACGCCTCAGCTGGCATGTCAGGATGACGCAGCATACTGTGAGGTTTTCCCATAACTTCTTCTTTGCTATAACCAGAAGCATCTACAAACCCTTGATTAAAGCTGGTAATATTACCTTGTAAATCTGATGTGGATAAGATAATGACATCATCGGGTAAACTGTATTCATTTTGTGTAACTGGCTTCATATAAACTTCTCTAGTTGTCTGGATAGTTGATAGAGTTATCGGTTTATGTTGCAATAACTGTATATTTAATAGCGAGATTGATATTATCATTTTTTATTGCAATTAAATGGATAAGTTCTGTTTATCCATTTAATTGTTAAGCTCGCGCAATAAATTTTAAAAAATAAAGCTTAATTGATTACTTTTTATTCAATTCCCAATAGCTTATGTGTCTGCAAACTTAGCTTCCATTGTGGATGCGTCAGACAATAAGAGATGCAATCGGCACGATAATCTTTTGTAAGTCCATCAATGGGTTGTAAGTAAAAATGCGTAAATAATAGGTTGGAAAATGATTCTGGCGGTGCTTCGTGCATGGGTTGAGGATAAATTAGTTTTAACTCATTGCCAGTTGTTAATGCCAGTTTGTTTTGACCTTTTGGGCTAACACATACCCAATCGGGTTGTGCCTTAAGGGGGAGTGTGCCGTTGGTTTCTATCGCGATTTCGAAGTTTAAGGCATGTAGGGCTGTTTTAAGTGCTTCATCGAACTGTATAGCAGGTTCGCCACCTGTTAGGACGCAAAATGGATTCTGGGTGCTATTCTGTGGCCATAGCGCGACCATTTGTGCCGCTAGCTCGCTTGCACTATATTTCCCACCTAGTTTTCCACTGGTTCCGATGAAGTCAGTATCACAAAAGCGACAATCAGCAGATGCTCTGCTAATCTCTAAGCCATTCCACAAATTGCAGCCTGTAAAACGACAAAAGATGGCAGGACGACCAGTGTGCGCTCCCTCACCTTGCAAACTATAGAAAATCTCTTTGATGGTATATGCCATAACAGCTCACAAGTAACAATAAAAAACCGACCTATTCAGTCGGTTATTATAACGTAATTCGTAAAAATATTTATTAAGGACGCATTGTCGGTCCGTCAATCTCTAGCCCATTACTCATAAATGATTCATAAAACTCTAAGGCTTTTAACTCTGTACTATTGGCAGGGAAAGGAAATCCACGAACAGAACTCAGACATCCGACATAGCGGTGCTGTAAGCTAACCAAATCATTTGCAGTTGTGCGATACACTGGGAAGTGTGTTGTATGCCCAATAACAGGTGATAGTAGTTCGGAACGAATACGACGACCAGCACTGCTAATATGACAATTAGCGCACGATTGATTTAACTGACCACGACGCGTATGAAAAACCATTTCGCCTAAGTTGTAGGCATCTAATGCACCTGGAGAGTTGATGACAACATTGATTTTTTGACCACGAGATTCGTTGGATAAGTAAGCCAGAATCTTCGTTAGATCTTTATCTTTATCGCCAAATGCATATGCTTTTTCGTTATTAGCAGTACGACACTCATTTACCGCTTGATCCAAATTAACAACTTCGCCACGTCCATCGTCAAAAATAGGGTATTTAGCGCGAATTGTTTTTACATCAGAAAATCCAGCACAGCTTGAATAGGTTTTGCCATTCGCAAAAGCTTTTTTCCATAGTTTTTCACCCGCTTCGATATGATCAGCGTAGGGTGGGAAATCTTCAGCACCTTTAAATTGTGCAAGTTTGTCTGGATCGAAAATATTAGAGCCAAAACGATAGTCTTCTATTTTTAATGGACGACCTTCGAATTGAACTGACTTATTCATATCCGTAAAATATTGGGTTAGTGCTTTGCGATCTGCCTCAGGGTCAGTACCAGCATTGGCAGCGATCATGTTTGTAGTGAGTGATATAAATAGGGTTGATGTGAGTAGTATTTTTTTCATTTTATTTATTTCCCTCATATTGGGCCTAGATGTGGACTTTAAAGAAGGTAAAAGGGGTGCAATTAAGCACCCCTTTTAATGGAACACAAAAACAACAACGATTAAGCTAAATCGGCTGTGCTTGTGCCTGCATCACCTTTGTTAGAAGTACAAGATACTTCTAATTTGTCACCAGCTTTACCAGCAACGCGGAATGCTAAAAATGGGTTCTGAGAAATTGCACCAGACCATTCAGCAATCATAACAGGCGTGCCGTTTAGTTTTGCTGTGATTTCGTTGATGAAATCAGCTGGGTAAACTTCACCAGTTGCTTTATTTTTACGAACGCCAGATTCCATTGGGTGCTTGAATAGCGCTTTGATTTCGTAAACGTCACCCTTGTTTTCTGCTTTTAAGCGGAAAGAAATATCAGCCATATTGATGAATCCTTATTTAATTACTGTATGTTGCTATTAATAAAAAAGTAACCGAATTAACCGCCGCAGCCGCCAATTGTTACTTTTACTTCGCTCTTAGTTTTGAACAGCTTACCGCCAGCCTTAACAACAGCAACTACGTCTTGTGTTTCACCCATTTTGACACGAACAGCTGCAAAACCAACTGCTGCACCAGAGAACTTGTAAGTACAAGCTAAAGGAACTGCATTTTTGCTAACAAAAATAGCAATTGATTCAACGCCTTTCATTGCAGTAGCATCTACTTCGATAGGTACAACAGCACCATTTTCAGCGATAGCAGGTGCTTTCATCTTAATGTCAGCAGAATCAGCAGCATTGGCAGCGCCAAATACAGCAGACATGCCTTCATCAACAGTTTTTGTTTTAAAAGCAGCTTCGTTATAAGCAGCTAAAACAGTATTAGGCACTAGAATACCAGCGTTGACAGCAACAGCAGTTGCGCCAGTAGCTAGACCAGCTTTTAGGAAAGTTCTGCGTTTCATGCTTAGGTTTCTCCTTAGCGAGAGTTGTAGTTAAAAATTAAAGGGTGTAAAGAAACTCAACGACTTTGCTGATTTCATCATCAGTAAGTGCTTTATTTTTACCAAAAGGAATCATCTGCGATTCTGGTACTAATTCTACACCAGGTTTACCCCAGATTTTATCAAAAAGCTTCTGTTTATCAGGATAACGTGCCTGCATAGCCAACAAAGGAGGACCAATTTCACCAGGTGAAATACCGCCTTCAATAACATGACAGGCGAGACAATTACCTTTTACTCTGTCGAAAGCAATTTTTTTACCTTCTTCAACAGGAGAGAGCTTTTTATCATCACTTGCATTTGCAATAGAAGCAGACATCAACACGGTAGAAACCATAATGGTGTGAGCAATATTGCGTATCAACTGAAATTTGGCCATGCTTTTCTCCAGTACAAGGGTTTGTGGGTCAGGTACACTTTTTTAAAATATAATCGTATTGTGAGCGCATGTACCTGTTTCTTGCTCTATAGATTACCAACTCAGTAAAAAAACGCAAGTTTTTTTATGCTTTCTGCGATTGCGGTATCTTATGTCTCTATTAATAAAAATAATAACCAATAATAATTTTGTGTCATTAGTAGTGAAAAATAGTCACAATTCTTTTCGTAGTTTTTCTTGTAATGTTAACCAAGATGATAAGGAATCAATGTTTTTTTCGAGTTGATTTTGCTGGTCATGATTAACGCTTTTTTTAGCTCTATCTATTTGAATTTTTGCTAATTTTAGTGATCCAATACTGGTGTATGCACGACTCATTGCGTAGGCTTCATTAGCGGTATCACCAATATGATTCCATGCTTGTGCAATTGGATTCCAGAACGCCCAAAGCTCATTAAACTCTGTTGTGAGTGGGGTGAGTTGGTCGATTGCTTTTTGTTGCTGATTATTATCCATAAGGTTGTTTGCATAGTGTAAAACGATAGCACTATTTTGTGGATAAAGCGCAATGAGAGTCTGCCATGCTTCTGCATCAAGTGGCGTTTTATTTTGCAATGTTACCAAACGACTCCAAATATGATCGGGTAATACTGTACAGATAGGTGTTAATTGTTGAGTGCTTTTTTCTAAACTGTAGGCGACTTGCTCTTGATAGCATTGTTGTTTAGGGTCGCTAAGCTGTTGTGCTTGTCCTAATAGTTGTTTTAAGCGAATTTGAGCGAGTGAAAGGGTGTTTTGGGTGTGTTTTATCGTACTATTTTTGCTCAGTGTACGAGCACGAGCGCGACTATCGCTAATGCGTTTTGTGGTAACTGGATGACTCATTAATATTTCGGGTGTTTGACTATCATTGCGATAGCGATTAGCAAGGGTGTCAAAAAAGTCTGCCATCGCATTAGGGTCATATCCTGCCGCATGTAACAAGTCGATACCAAAGCGATCTGCCTCCCACTCATTATCTCGCGAAAAAGCGAGTTGTTGTTGTGCACTATAGCCAATGCCGCCCATAACCATTGCCATCGCAGCTTGTGGGCTTTGACTACCGACCAGTAGCGCAGCTACCAACCCCGCAATAGTGGGAATGATGCCTTTTTTGCCATTATCAAACATTCGAGAAAGATGTTCTTGTTGTACGTGTTCAATTTCATGTGCAATAACTGCCGCTAGTTCGTCTTCACGTTTAGCTGCTAGGATTAGCCCACTATGAATAGCGATAATGCCACCAGGCCCTGCGAAAGCATTAATACTGTCATCTTTGATGATGTAAAACTGAAACTTACGATTGCTATGTGTATAGCGCAACAATTGCGAACCAATATCTCGAATATAGTCGTTCAACTCGGGATCAGTAATTAACTCTGCTTGCTGATAAATTGCCTCTAAAAAAGCTAAGGAAAGCACATCTTCTTGTTGTTGGCTAAAGCTAGCACGATGCGCACTCCCTAACTCTGGCAAGTTAATAGATGGCTCCTCGGCTGCCATAAGTGATAAAGATATAGCAAGCAGACAAAAACTGAATGCTTGCCAGATAGCTTTCACTTGTTAAACACCCCAATCTTCCATAATACGTACGACACGTTTAACACCTTCTACATCACGTGTAACGGTTACGGCAATGCGTTGCTCTTCTTTTGTCATTAAGCCCATTAAATAAACACTGCCATTTTCAATAATGATTGTGAGATGTGATGATTTAAAGTCGCGTGTATTGGCAAGTTTGGTACGTACTTTTGACGATAAAAAAGAATCAGATGCAATAGCACTCGCCCCAATAGAAGCACCAACAGAGAGTTCATTAATAACATTTTTAACACCAGGGGCTGACTGTGCAGTTTGATGCACTAAAGCACGGGTGTTATCACTAGAAACCTGTCCAACTAACAAGACAACACCGTTATAAACGGTATAGCGTATACGATTCGAGCCGCTATTTAAATTTTGTTGTGCAATGAGTTCTTGAATACGTGTATTACTCGCATCATCTTGTGCGATTTGAGCTTGTGGGCGACGATCTTCTGCGATTGTAACCGCACCTGCCCCGACACCTGCCCCAATTAAAATAGGTGCAGCAACACACCCAGAAAGTAAAACAGTTGCTGCAAAAGTTAATGCGAATGTTTTAGATAACATTATAAGAAGACTCCTTAAAAGATTAGGCATCAAAAGCCGATTGTATCCATTCGGGTTGCTGGCTTAGATTATTGAATAATACACCATCAAACCGTAAGTTGCAGTGTTGGTATTGTGGATGAGATAGTAAAAAATATTGAGCGGTGCGTAAAATACGCTGCTGTTTGGCAGGGGTAATGCTTTCAGCTGCACTGGCATAATTTTTGTTTTGACGTAATCTTACTTCGATAAAAACAAGTATTTTCTGATCAAAAGCAATAATATCAATTTCTCCTACTTTGCTACGAAAATTTTGACACACGATTTTTAATCCTTGTCGTTGCAAAAAATCAACAGCGTATTGCTCAGCAATAGTGCCTTTATTTAGGGTCATTTAAGCGGCTTAAGTTCGTTTTGATGAACACGTTGCCAAGTCAATTGACGCACCAACTGGTTATTGTTGTTAAGAATTAATTTACCTGTCATACTGTTAGCGTTAATTGCACTAGGGTTGCCTAACAGTTGGTAGCTATCCCAGCCTAAGGCTTCAAAGAGTGTTCCCAGTCCTGTATTACTTATTAAGTAGGGTGGTGTTAACACTTTAATGCCTTCAAAGTCTGGTTCGCCAAATTTATCACCCTTGTGTGAGGGAAGTAAATGAGATGTTGCTAAAATAGACCAGTTAATTTGATGATATTGTACTGCAGGCATAATGTTATGTGCTTGTTTAGCATTGCCCAGTAGTATAAGTGCTTGTAAGTCACTTCTAGGATGAGAAGGTGTTTCAAACTTGGTGCGTAACAGCTTACCCAATTTTTCGATGCGTTGTCGGCTTTGCTCCATACCACCTTCTTTTTCTAACCAGTTATTGATCGTTGCATTTTGCTTATCAACATTAATAACAAGTACAGGAATTTTGTAAATACTCGCTTGTTGTTGCAAACTAGTAAGAATACGTTGCTCTGCAGGATCGTTGCTAGCGACGACCGCAATTGGTTGAGTGTTTTTACCAAGGCTACTTAGAATTTGATTAGTTTCATCTTCGATAGGTAGCCCAAGTTGATAGGCTGGAGTGCTTGTATCCAATCGATTGAGTAAAATTTGATTTTTATCGAGTTGTGTATTAATTGTTTGAATATCTGATTTGGTTAGAGGACCTATAATCCAGTCTGGAGAAAACCCTTTTGCTTTTAATAGTAATTGATCGCTAGGTAATGGGTCATGAATAAATATAAGTTGTAAATTAGTATTATGAGGGTGTTGTTGATGTGCCATACGGATACCTTTTTCGATATCACGATTGACGCTGCCTAAGCTGGGGTGATCGGGTAGTAAAATGACTACCTTGCGTAAAGCCTGTTGCTGTTGTTTTACCCATTGTTGTTCTGCTTGTGTTGCTACGCTACTAACTGGGATTAATTCAGTTATTGCAGGTGCAAGCTCAGGTGTAACTTCTGTTGTTTGAGGTGAGTCTGGTAAAAGTTCTATCTTTGTTTCTGGTTTTGATTGAGGTATTGGCACTAAATTTGGCTTTTTGGCAACGCTAGGAGCAGGGAGGTCAACTGCCTTTCCTAGAGTCACAACAGGTGCTTGTGTATGTGGTTTAGTATTATTATTTGTGCAACCCGTTAAGCTAAAATTAGCAAAGAGTGTTGTTAGTGTGAGTGCTGTCAGGTATTTTTTCATGGCTTTTGGTAAACAGAGTTAAATAATTTACGTTATAGGGTAACAAAATTAGGACGATAAGCGTTAAATTTTTAAAAAAGGAAGGATAAAATGCAGCAAAATATGTGGGTATTGCCCAGTCAATTATATATGGTAGCAACACCAATTGGTAACTTGGCGGACATGAGTAATCGTGCGCGTGATGTATTAGCACAAGTTGATTTAATTGCTGCTGAAGATACACGTCATACGGGACAGTTATTGGCAGCATTGGGTATTCGCAAGCCAATGATTAGTATACATGATCACAATGAATTAGCTCGCTCTGCTGAGGTGGTTACTCAATTGCAATCAGGTAAATCTGTTGCATATGTAAGTGATGCTGGTGTTCCTGCTATTTCAGACCCTGGTGCCTTGCTTGCCGCAGCAGCGATTGAAGCTGGTATTGTTGTGGTGCCTATTCCAGGGGCGAGTAGTGTGCTAGCTGCCATTGCTGCCTCGGGACTTGATGTGCGTGCTGGTTTTGTGTTTTTAGGTTTTATTCCTGTTGCTAATAAAGGCAAGAATTTATGGTTGACAGAGTTAGAGAAACAAAAACGTGTATCGGTATTTTTTGAAGCACCACACCGAATTATGGATACATTAATATGGTTATCAGATCAGTTTCCTAAAAGAAAATTGGTTTTAGCCAAAGAATTAACCAAAGTTTATGAGCGTTTTATTCGTGGTACGACAACTCAAGTGTTAGTGTCGATGCAAAGCAATAAAGATTGGCAACGCGGAGAATTTGTATTACTACTTGCTCCCGCTGATAAGTGTAATGATATTGATGAGCAAGCCTTATCGTTATTGCAAGTACTTAACCCTTTACTTGCTGAGTTGCCATTATCACAAGCGGTTAAGCTGACTTGTGCGATCACAGGACAAAAAAAGAAAGTTGTTTATGATTTGGCACTATCATTACAAAATGAGATTTAAAGTGACATTTTCTTATTTGCCTGTTAGCATGAGCAATGAGTGAATCAAACAATCGCTGGCGGCGTAAGCTGCTGGAGGAAAGTCCGGGCTCCATAGGGTAGGATGCTAGGTAACGCCTAGGCGGCGTGAGTCGACGGAAAGTGCAACAGAGAGCTGAACCGCCGAAGTAGGTAATGCTACTGGTAAGGGTGAAAAGGTGCGGTAAGAGCGCACCGCAGGACTGGCAACAGGACTGGCAGGGTAAACCCCATCTGGAGCAAGGTCAAATAGGAAGGCAATTTAATCTAAGGATTGAATAGAGGTGACCCATCTCGTCTTCGGGTAGACTGCTAGAGGTGTGGTGTGAATCACATCCCAGACGAATGATTGTTCAATGACAGAACCCGGCTTATCGATTCACTCATTCTACTTATGCTACTCAAGTCTACGTATTTTTGAACTCAGATTTTTCATTAGCGCAAAATACCATAATTTTTAGTTGATTTTTAGTTGATTTTAAATGAGGGTAATTAGAGTAACTTATTGATTTAAATGCTATGCTGCTACATATAAAAAATATGAGTTGAAGCTTGGTGATTGAGATTAACTGCTAGCTTCTTCATTAGTTTTGTTTTATTTTGTATATATATTGAGAAATAAGTATACTCTTGTTAAAATGTGGCGAATTATGTAATAAAAAGTGATAATAATAATGGCGAATAATGGCGTGGGTGTGGGGAAATGAGTAGTGATGTGACACCACTACATGCACCCGTTATGTTTGATGCGTGTTTAAAAGCGCTTTCAATTGTACCGACTGGTGTTTATGTCGATGGTACTTTTGGTCGTGGTGGACATAGCGCAGGGATTTTGAGCCAACTAAATGAACACGGAAAATTAATTGCTTTTGACCAAGATAGTCAAGCGATTAGTTATGGAAAAAAACGTTTTGAGAATGATAAACGTATTTTTTTTGTTCATGCTAATTTTGCAGAAATTGCAACACAGCTGCATGAGCAAGTTGATGGTATTTTGCTGGACTTGGGTGTTTCATCACCGCAGCTCGATACGGCTGAACGTGGATTTAGCTTTATGCACTCAGGACCATTGGATATGCGTATGAATAGCACCCAAGGTGAGACCTTGGCAGAAAAGTTATCAACTGTATCGGTAGATGAGTTAACGAGTGTAATTAAAACATTTGGTGAAGAAAAGTTTGCTAAACGCATTGCGACAGCAATTATTGCAGCAATAGATGCAGGGCAAATTAGTGATACGCTATCTTTAGCCACAGTGGTGGCGCAGGCGCAACCTGTAAAAGATAAGTATAAACATCCTGCAACACGAACTTTTCAGGCGTTGCGTATATGGGTAAATGATGAGTTGGGTGTATTAGCAAGTGTGTTGTCATTTGCTATCGATCAGCTCAAACCAGGTGGTCGTTTGGCGGTGTTAAGTTTTCACTCGCTAGAGGATCGGATGGTAAAGCAGTATTTTCGTGATCAAGCACGTGGTCGTTATGATGACAGATTACGTCAGGTTGTAGGAGAAATTCGAGTGAAATCGTTGAGTAAGGAATTTCCAAGTTTAGAAGAAACGCAGGCAAATCCGCGTGCTCGTAGTGCGATATTACGAGTAGTGGAAAAGCAGTAAAGCGATAAATAAAAGTGCGCAAGGATGGTTGGGATGAAGTTTGAACTTGAAGTAGAACCTACTGGTACAACAGGGATGCCAGTAATTAAAGTGATTGGTTTAGGGGGGGGTGGTTGCAATGCGCTTGATTACATGGTGCGCAACGAAATCATGGGTGTCGATTTTATCGCTGCTAATACTGATGCACAATCATTAAATAAATCTTTAGCCTCTAAGCGCATTCAACTGGGTAAAACAGGGTTAGGTGCTGGTTCTAATGTCGAAAAAGGCAAGCAAGCAGCGACTGAAGATATTGAGTCTGTTCGTACTTCTTTAGAACAAACGCATATGCTGTTTGTTACAGCAGGTATGGGTGGTGGTACGGGAACAGGTGCTGCGCCTGTTGTTGCTAAAGCTGCACGTGAAATGGGAATTTTAACTGTTGGTGTTGTTACTCGTCCTTATAGCTTTGAAAAACGTGATAAAATTGCAGAAGCGGGTATTGAAGAGTTGTCACAGCATGTTGACTCATTAATTGTTATTCCGAATGAGAAGTTGCATAAAGTGGCTGGTAAAAAACTGGGAATGTTGCAGGCTTTTGATATGGCAAACAAAGTACTGCATAATGCTGTGCGTGGTGTTGCTGAAGTGGTTACACGTGAAGGCTTAGTTAACGTTGACTTTGAAGATGTCCGTACAATGATGGGATTCCGTGGTTTAGCATTAATGGGTGTTGGCTCTGCTACGGGTGATGATCGTGCAAAAAATGCTGCGATAGCGGCAATTTCTAGCCCACTATTAGAAGATATCAGCATTCAGGGTGCGCAGGGTATTTTGGTGAACGTTGTTGCGCCGAGTGACTTAGGTTCTGATGAGTATGAGGATGTGGGTAATTTGATTGCTAGTTTTGCCCATCCTGATGCAATGATTAAAGTTGGTTTGGCATTCGATGACAGTTTGGTCGATGAAGTTCAGGTGACTATTATTGCTACGGGTTTGACGTCTGTCAGCCAAACGGCTAAAGTGGACGTAAAAGCACAACAGCAGGCTGCGCCTGTGGTGACACCTGTGCAGCCTGATCCAACAGCAGGACGTCGCCAATGGGCTCCGTTGCCTTCTGGTTTGACTCCTTCGGCTCAATCTTCAGCACCAAAATCTGTTCCAGGCTTGGTTTCTGGAGCAATCACAGGATTACGTCAAGGTGGAGCAGGTGTTATTGGTGCATCACACAATGAAAGTGCAGCCTATTTAAATATCCCTTCTTTTATTCGTCGTCAAGCTGATTAATAATAGTTAGTTGTGTTTTTTGATGAAAATTGCCCCGTCGCCAGTGTTGCTTTTATTCTGGACTTGGGGTGTTTTTATTTGGATTGCTTTAATTGTTGTTTTGTTAATCAGTGCATTGGCGGTGGTTTGGACTAAGCATCAGGTACGCTTAACGTCGATGCAATTGCATAAAACAGTAAAACAAGAATATAGCCTACGTGTTGAGCAAGGTCGATTAGAGCTAGAATACAACCATTTATTGTCACGCTCACGTATTGAACAAATAGCAAAAGAAAAATTAGGTATGATTATCATGATGCCAACACAAGAGCATGTGTTGTTATTGCCTGAAGGCTCTAAAGCACCATGATAATTCAATCTGGACGTGAGCGCTTTACTTTAATATTGATTGTTATGGGCTTCATCTTCTTATTATTTGGTGCGTGGAGAGTCATGATTGTTCAGTCTGATTTTTTGCAAACAGAGGGTGATAAACGTCAAATTCGTCATATTACGTTACCTGCTGCACGTGGTGCAATTTTAGACCGTCGTGGCAATGTATTGGCAATGAGTACCCCCATGATTTCGGTCGCTGTTGATGCTAAATTTTTGGTTGATAAACCAGATTATCAACTATCATTAGCTTCAGCGTTGAAGATGCCGCTTGATGTGGTTAATCATAAAATTAAAGCAAATGCAGATAGGCATTTTATTTATCTTAAACGCGGATTAGCACCACAAGAAGCGCATCTTGTTGAACATTTATTGCTTGATGGTGTACATTTAATACCAGAGTTTAAACGCTATTACCCATCAGGCGAAATTATGGCGCATGTGGTAGGTTTTACAAATATTGACGATCAGGGCATCGAAGGTATTGAATTGAGTTATAACGATTGGCTAAAAGGCGTTCCTGGGGTGCGTAAGGTACTTCGTGATAATCTTGGACGTGTTATTGAAACAATAGATGATATTCGTCCTGCGCGAGATGGACGTTCTTTGCGTCTATCAATAGACCGTGATTTACAGTTTTTTGCTTATCGTGCTTTAAAAAAAGCAATGGTAGAGCATCAAGCAAAAGCGGCTGAGTTAGTATTGCTTGATGTTCGTACTGGTGAAATTTTAGCAATGGTTTCGCAGCCTGGTTTTAATCCTAATGATCGCAGTTTAGTCACTGCCAATCAAATTCGTAATCGTGTTGTAACCGATGTGTTCGAGCCTGGTTCAACGATTAAGCCTATTGTGATAGCTGCTGCGTTGGAGTTGCGGAAAATTAAGCCAGATGAAGTAATTGATACAGGTAAAGGTAAGTATCTTTCTAATGAGAAAATTGTTCGTGATCATCATGGTTATGGGCAACTTGATTTGGCTGGTATTTTACGAAAATCTAGTAATATTGGTATGGTTAAAATTGTTGAGACAATGACCAAAGAAGAGGTTTGGCGTTTTTTACATTATGTTGGTTTGGGTCAAGAAACAGGTATTGTTTTTCCTGGTGAGTTGACAGGACGCTTACGTGATCCATATGAGTGGTATCCTGTGAATAAAACAACAGCAGCATATGGTTATGGATATAATTTAAGTTTATTACAGCTTGCGCGTGCATATGCAGTATTAGCCAATGATGGTAAGGTTGTTCCAATGAGTTTGATGGCATTAGATGAAGCACCCAAAGCGACGCAGGTATTTCGTCCCGAAGTATCACGTTTACTATTACGTATGATGGAAGAGGTAACCTCGACAGCAGGAACTGGGCGTAAAGCTGCTATTGTAGGTTATCGTTTAGCAGGAAAAACAGGGACAACACGTAAGGCCAATAAAGGCTATGATTCAGACAAGTATCGTGCCCTTTTTGTGGGTATTGCTCCTGCAAGTGCGCCTCGTTTTGTAATGGCAGTAACCGTAGAAGAGCCAACACGTGGTCAGTATTATGGGGGTGATGTTGCAGCACCTATTTTTCATGAGGTGATGGAAGAAACGCTACGCTTAATGTCAGTACCACCCGATGATATTGCACCATGAGTCACTATAATTGGTTTGATGTATTGGCATGGTGGGGTGCGTCTGTCGATATAAATGATGAAATAATGGCAGAGAAATACCTTAGTAATAGGGGGCATATTTCATCTGACTCTCGAAGTCTTGTCAGTGGTGATATTTTTATTGCGCTTGCTGGTACGCGTGTGCACGGTGTTGCTTTTGCGCCAGTTGCGAGTGCAGTGGGCGCACTGGTTATTAGTGATCGAGCAGGAGAAGGCGTTGATTTGGTCGCTCCTGAGTTGCAGGCACGTTTGGGCGACTTTTTAAATTGGTTTTACGACAGTCCATCGCAGGCTTTATCCTTGGTTGGTATTACAGGAACCAATGGCAAAACCTCTAGCAGTCATTATTTAGCGCAATGGTTGGATGCGTTGGGTGTGTCGGTAGCTGTGATAGGGACAGTT
>CAMCGI010000009.1 GCA_945874205.1 Francisella tularensis subsp. holarctica | reverse complement strand
CCCTGATGCCAACTTGCCCACGCGCTACTCAATAACGATGAAATTGATGCCGTCTTCACCAGAACTGGCGCATCTTGCTTTACTGGTTTATCCGAAACAACAGCCGCTAACTCTTGCTTTTTAGGGTGTTCTGTTACAGTTTTTACTGGCTTAACATCTAGTGACGGCGCATTACTACTAACAATAGGCGCTGGTAAATCATTCTGCGTTATCAATACTGGGGGGGTATCTTTTGATTTTTCAGGTGTCTCGACATCCATAGTAGGTGTATCTATTATTTCTTCATACCGTGCCATTTGTGATGATAAATGCATCTGATCTTCTTGCCAAACATTCCAGCCATAATAGCCAATCACACATAAAATCGTTATGCCTAATACTACCCCAAAATACTTAACAGTTAATTTACTCTGTTCTAAATTAATTTTGTTATTACCACTAACACCAGCAGTTTCTTTTTTCGTCAATAAGTTAAGATAATTTTTTGCATCATTTGCATCGTGCTTTATCGTGTTATCACTACTAGGCGCAGCAACATCTACTGGTTCTAACTTGGGTTCTAACTTGGGTTCTAACTTGGGCTCTAACGTGGGCTCTAATTTAAAAGGCTCTGTATGATTGTTAGCTACCAATAAAAGCGGTTCAGTAACTATTTTTTCATAGACATCTTCTACTACCTTATCTTGCTCAAAAGTGGGAATAATTGCAATAGTGGGGACAATCATGAGTTGTGCAGTCACTTCCTCAAAAGAAGGGGGGTGAAGCGGTAAAATCAGATCTGGTTTTATCTCTTCTTCTGGCTCAGATAAAATAAACTCATTATCAGCAACAGGAAAAAGTAACTCAAGTGCATTATCCTGATCATCCAAATCGTATTTTTCAATATGCGTATCTTGTTCTATTGGCTCTAAATACTCAGGATGAACCACAGAGACATCATTCAGTTCAGTCGAGTGATTAGCCATACCAGAGTCAAGCTGCCAAGATAAATACTCTGGCGGTTGAATATTGAGCGGTGCAAGCAGCGTTTCTAGCGTTTCTTCATCATCAACAACAGGAGTAATTTCGAAATGACTCAACTCTAATTCAGAACTTAAGTCAGAATCCAAATTAGAACCTGATTCATCTGTTGGCTTAAATTCAGAAAGTGTCATTTCAGGAAAAGTTAAGTTAAGTGACTCAGAATCCTCTTCTGGCTTGACTTGAGCCTTAGTATCTATGCGACTTTTTTGCCTTAACGCTTCAAGCAATATACTCATTACTTACTTCCATAAAATGGTTGCTTATCTAATACTGGCAACAAGTTTTTTTTATCAGAAAAGCTACCATTTTCAATGTCAGGATGGGTCACTAAAACGGGTTTTAAGAAAATAATTAATTCTGACTTATGTTTAGCTCTATTTTTCTGACCAAATAAATAACCCGTAATCGACTCACTCATCATTCCAGGAACACCCGTATCCTCACCTTCAACCGTATCTTGAATTAATCCACCTAAGATAGCAACTTGACCATCGTTAAGCTTTAGCACCGATTCCATTTCTCTTTCTTGAACAATAGGCACTAAATTATCGATACGCTTACCAGCTGGATCAACTAAATCAGGATTAGGATCGGGCGCATAACCACTTAATGTTGATATTGTGGGTCTGACAACAAGCGTAATTTCGTTACTTTCACTAATAGAGGGTAGGATATTCATCACCAAACCCACAGGGACTGTAATCGGTGTTGTGGTATAAGCTCTCGTTGCTGCTTGCCCTGTCATACCAGCAATAACCTGCGCCTGCACCGAAAAGTAAACTAAGTTTTTAACCACTTTAAGCAAGGTTTGTTGATTATTAATCCCGACCATTTTAGGACTGGATAGGACACGCGAATTACCAAAGCGTTCGAGTAGTTTTAACGTTGAACCCAGTGACCAGTCCTTACTAATAGAACTTCCTGTAATAGAAACAAGCCCTGCTGTTGTTGAAGCAGTGCTCGTACCATTAAAAACTTGCGATAAACTAAACGATCCATCCGATGCTAAAGCACTCCAATTAATACCTGATTGACTTTCATCATTAAGCTCAACCTCAACCACTGTTGTTTCAATCATGACTTGTTTACGACTCCCTTCCATCATTTTATTGATGTACTTTTGTACTTCTTTGTGTCCTTTTTCAGGTGCATAAACAGCAATAAATCCCGCTTCACGTGCCAAAGTAACATAATTGGATACTGGAGATTTTTCGGGATAAGGACTAAAAATGGGAAACGGTGCCACTATCAATGGCTGTTCTGGTCCAGGCAAAGTACCACCTGAATTGGCTAAGCTTTCGAGCCCTGATAAACTGCTTGCAGTCGAACTGTCACCAGCGTTACCGACACCACCCGATGCAGCAACGGTTGTTTCTGTCATACCATCAGCTATAGGGGGAGCTAAAACAGGATACATCGCACGCAAAGTACGCATAACACCTGTACCCAGTGTTTTCCACAATTCATGTTGAGAACGATTTAAGACAGCAAAACTGGAACCCGATTGCAAAGATACCGCTTGCTGCGTTCCCGATGCTGCACCTAAAGACACAGAAGAAGCAGCCTGCGCACTTCTTCCTACGGCATTAGCAAGCAAAAGAGAACTTTGAGAATAGCGCTCTAAATTAACATAATCAATAGGATAGTTAACCCAATAAGCTTTATCTGCCTGAACAATAAGATGGTTATCTTTAAGTGTTATCCTTAATCCTGTTTGCTCATTAAGACGTTCTATAATCACAGATAATGTTTTATCTAATACGTTCAAGGTAACTAACCCATCTGTATTATCCATGACATCAATATCTAAGTTTGCATCACGCGCAAGCTTAAACAACACATCCTTAATAGGAACCTGCATCACAGATATACTATACAAATCATTGTAGTTAGCAGATCTTGGCTTGGGAATGTAAGGTGCCTTACTCGAAACGCTCGGAATGGGTACTGCAGGCTCTGAGTTATTAGTCGGTTTGACTTGTATATGCTCCTTGGAAGCATCAAATAATCTTGGATTAGGACGTACACTCTCACAAGCCGTCAGCATAAGCAGATGCAAAAAGACGATACTTACTAAAAATAATGGTCGTATCACTTTCAATAACACAAGTTAGGGTTCCGTTTGTAAAGCAACTGATTGTCGTATTTGCTCACTAGCTTGTTTAAAACTAACTACTATTGGATTATAAGTCTTAGCAAACGTAGGCAATTCACGCAATGCATTTTGCGCTTCGAACTGTGTATTATACACGCCATATAGCATCGCAATACGCGCACGTGCATCACTCAATACATAATCTGTTACAAAAACGGTTCTCTTAGGCAATTTTTCCTGAATCGAATGCACAATTACGTTAAATTCATCACGCAATCGCCAAGGATCTGACATTAACTGAATAGTATAAGCATCCTCTTTTGCCAATTGCGCCAATGCACTTCGTGTTTGTTCATGATTGTTTTGCCAATAGCTGAGCGGATTTTTTTTAGCAATAACTACCTGCACTGTCTGCTTTGACACAGGATAAGCATCAACTTGTAACTGCTCGGTTTTTTCGCTTGTAACTGTCGCAGAATCAACAAGTGCTATTTGTTTTGTCTCTGGTGTTGTTAATGATAAATTAGCGACAGGTAAACTTTTTTGTACTACAAGGGGATTACTCTCAGCGACCAAAGCGGGTTGGGTAGCAACACTAACCTCTGTAGTAGAGGTGATGGTTGCGTCTTGAGAAACTAATGGTTGCGCCTCTGGATCATTAGAAAATAACGCATTAAAAACTAATATAACAATAATTAATGCAAAGATAGCGAGTATAACTTGAATTGACAATGATCCTTTTTCTTTAGAAAAAAGAGCCTGCTTTAACGTGCCGAATAGCTCAAAAATAGCATGAGTATCCTGCAACTGTGATAACTTTTGTGTCCAACTCGGTACACTGTCTCGAAATTGAACAGAGCCCGTGTTAATTGAAAAATTAACATGCGCTAAGGTTAGCTGCTTTGATTGCTGTGCGAAAGCAGACATTAATATTTGATCTGCTAGTTTATTAATGGCACGTGCAAAACCAGTGGTACTTTTGTAAATAGCCATAACAATATCAGGCGAAAAAAAACGTTCTCCCCGATACCCAACTACTCTCATGCGAAACTCTAAGTATTCACTAACTTCTTGCAATGAAAAAGGCTTTAAATCCAAATGATAAACAATTCTATCTTTTACCTGACGAACGTTCGGTAGCTCTAATAATTGCTCTAACTCTGGCTGTCCAAACAGCATAATTTGCAATAATTTAAAGTCATCACTTTGCATATTAGAAAGCAATCGTAACTCTTCAAGCGTTTCCAATGAAATAGTTTGCGCTTCATCCACCAACAGTAAAATACGAATACCCAACGCTTGTTGTGCCAATAGATACTCGCGCAACTTTTCAAGCACAATATATTTAGGCTGTTGTGCTGGTATATCTAATTCCAACGCTTGCCCAATCATATAAAGCATATCTAACGGCTCTACATTTGGCATGTAAATTGATACTAACTTGACCGTTTCGGGCAGACGCTTCGCTAAAACACGTGCTAAAGTTGTTTTCCCTGCACCTACTTCACCAATAACAGTAACTAAACCTTCACCACGTTCTAATGTATAAATAAGCGCATCTAGCATGTCTTGGCGTTGTGCTCCGCCATAAAAAACACGATCATCTGGGGTAATTTTGAAAGGTAGGCCTGTAAGACCAAAAAACGACTCGTACATAATGCTTCAGCTGTATTTTAACTTTCACCATTCTATCAATCAAAGGAATGAATTACCACCTTCTCATTGTGCTTATTTTTTAAGCACCCATAAAAACTACTTTTATTTCAACAAAAAAACAGATCATATTAAAGTTATCCACAGACTTATCCACAGGCTATGTGCATTGTTTTAACAATTCACAATTCATAATGTTAGGCTAATTATGCCATAAAATAAAAATAATTATACTTAATTAACAAAACGTTACAAACAAAATATAAAAACAAATATCAACTCCAATAAAAAACTGCTTTATTGAAATGTCAAGGAGTTTGATTGCCAGTTTTATGCGTAACATGCACTATCTTGCTCTATTTTTTGTAAAATTAAGATACAATTTGCTAAATTTTATTTTATCTTTAACATGTTGGGTGGTATGGCAAAAATTTTAGCGGTTGGTAACGCAGTATTGGACAGAATTGTTAGTGTTAAACATTACCCAGAAGAAAATACAGAAAGTAGATGCTTAGCGATGCATGAAAACTTAGGAGGAAATTGTGTCAATAGTCTTAATGTGCTAGCGCAACTGCACCATGATGTTAGCTGGTGCGGCAGCATGGCACAAGACAATGCCAACAAGACACTTATTTCCTTGCTAACACGCGCTAAAATTGATTACAGTGCAGCGCAAAGCTATAAACAAGGCACAACCCCCATCTCGACTATTTTGTTGTCTCAACAGACAGGTTCACGCACGATTAGCCATTTTCGTGATTTACCAGAACTTGATTTTGATTATTTTGCTCAACTGGCTATCGAAGAGTATGACTGGCTACATTTTGAAGGTAGAAACCTATCTGCTTTAGCAGGAATGTTAAATATCGCTAGCTGCTTTTTAACACATCAACCAATTTCGTTAGAAATCGAAAAAGAGCGCGATGGCATTGATGAATTATTAAGCAAAGCGCATATTTTAATGTTCTCTCAAGCCTTTGCCTTAGGGCGAGGTTACAGCGAAGCAGAAACATTTTTACACGCTATGCAAAAACGTGCACCCGATGCTAAACTTTTTTGTGGTTGGGGGAGCGTTGGTGCTTTTGCAATGGAAAAAAATAAGTTTTATCAGGTTGCTGCCAATACAGACACGAGTGTGATTGATACGTTAGGTGCTGGTGATGTGTTTAATGCAGGCATTATCGATGCGCTAATTCGTGGACATAGTACTGCTGAAGCCTTAGCGTTAGCAGTTCGTTTAGCAGAAAAGAAAATTGCACAACAAGGCATTAATAATCTTTTCTCTAACGACAGCAAAACACTATTAGCACATCTCAATAAATTAACTGCGCATAAAGTGACCGTGGTAGAGGCAAAAGAAAAAAGTATCGTTTTGGCACGCATTGGCGATAGCGTTAAAGCCTACGTTAATAATTGCCCTCATGCCAATGTACCGTTAAATTCGATGTATAAAGTTGAAATTGACCCACGAGAGATAACTCTAAAGTGCTCAGTGCATGATGCTTTTTTTAGAGTAGAAGATGGGCTTTGTGTCAGAGGTCCTTGCCAAAATCAGGCACTCCAAGCTGTGCCGATTGTGATTGATGCGCAAGGACGTATATTTTTGGATTAAGTTGATTGTCTTTGTTGCAATGCCGTGTACAACACAACACCCGTTGCAACAGAGACATTTAAACTTTGTACTGCACCAAGCATCGGAATAATGACCAATCTATCACAGTGTTTAATCGTAATTGGACGCAAGCCAGACTCTTCAGCGCCCATCACAATAGCAACAGCACCTTGCCATGGCGCATCATAAATACTCACCGCTTCGTCGCTTAATGCTAATCCACTAATCCAGATGCCACTTGTTTTGAACTGCTCAAGCGTTCGAGCAAGATTGGTAACTTGAAAAATTGGCAACGATTCAGCAGCACCGCAAGCAACTTTACGCACGGCTGGCGTTAGTCCGACAGCATGATGCTTAGGAATAATGACAGCATCGACACCCGCCGCATCAGCAGTGCGCAAACAAGCACCTAAATTATGCGGATCTTGAATACCATCTAGCACTAATAAGAAAGGAGGATGCGTCAACTTTTCCAACAATTCAAAAAGTTCACTTTCAGCAGGTAATGTTTGACTTTTTAGCCACGCAATCACACCCTGATGAACTCGACTTTGTTTTTCTAATGCGCTACGACTCACCATTTCGATAGGAATACCGAGCGTTTTTGCTTGCTCTGCCAAAGCGCTCGCACGCTTATCATCCCTGCCTTGTTGCAACCAAAGTTTAAGCACATACTCAGGATGATTAGCAATAGCTGACTCAGCAGCATGCCAACCAGGATAAATTTCGCCTAAACTCATGCTGCTGGCTCACGACGACGACGGTTATTATTATTACGACGGCGCTTTTTCTTGACGACCGTTTTTGCATCAGCAGCTTCAGCAGGTGTTTCATCTTCCATCATGAGCGCACGAATGGTTTCAATATTATCTTTAGTCGCATCATATCTAGCATGATGACCACCCTCTTCACGACGTGGTGCTCGTGTTTTAGTATTTGTCCTACGCTTCTTAGGATTGGCTGGTGTATTAGTAGGAATTGCACCGTCTGTTGTGGTTTTATTCGTCTTTGGAAAACAAAACCCAATTTTACGCTCATCTAAGTTGACACTTGCTACCTGTACTGCAACACGATCACCTAAACGATACAATTTACCGCTACGCTCACCCAACATTAAATGCTTAACAGGATCAAAATGGAAGTATTCATCCCCTAATTCACTTACATGAACCAAGCCTTCAACAAACAAGTGATCAAGCTGAACAAATATACCAAAACTAGCAACCGAACTAATCGCCCCTGCAAAAGTATCACCCACAAAATGCGATAAATACTCACATTTAAGCCAATTTGTTGCATCACGAACCGCTTCATCGGCACGGCGCTCAGTAGTAGAACATTGCTGTCCTAACTGTTCAAGCTGCACTTCAGACCAAGCCCAATCTGTCTTTTTCGCCTTTGAAATCAAATGTTTCAAACCACGATGTACCATTAAATCGGGGTAACGACGAATAGGTGAGGTGAAGTGCAAATAATGCTCATAAGCCAACCCAAAGTGACCGCCCTCTTTCGGACTATAAGTTGCCTGTGCCATCGAACGCAACAATACTGTTTCAATCAACTCTTTATTTGGATGATCTTGAATAGATTGAATTAAATTACCATAATCTGTTGCTTTTGGCTCATCACCACCACCCAACTGCAATCTAAAATCACCTAAAAAATGATGTAGTGCTGCTAATTTTTCGGCAGGAGGAGATTCATGCAAACGATACAAGGTCGGCAGTTTTGCTTTTGATAAATGTTTTGCAACTGACTCATTGGCAAGCAACATGCACTCTTCGATCAGTTTGTGTGCATCATTGCGTTCCATTGGCATAATACGATCAATCTTACGATCTTCATCGAAAATTATTTTGGTCTCCACTGTATCAAAGTCAATCGCACCACGCGCTGTACGCAATATACGCAAAACGTGATACAGTTCATAAAGTCCGTCTAGCTGTTTAACCAGTGCTTTATGTTGATCACGTGCTGCGTCATCTTTATCGACAACGATTTTGGCGACAATGTTATAGGTTAGTCGCGCATGAGAGTGCATCACACCATTATAAAAACGGCTGCGACGCACTGTACCATCACTATTTAACGATAAATCAGCAACCATACACAAGCGATCAACATGCGGATTCAGTGAACAAAGTTCGTTCGATAGCTTTTCTGGCAACATAGGAATGACACGTTGCGGGAAATAAACCGAATTACCACGTCTAATCGCCTCTTCGTCTAAGGCAGAACCTGCTTTGACATAATGTGCAACGTCGGCAATGGCAACAATTAAGCGCCATGAGCCATCGGGACGTTTAGCAGCATAAACAGCATCATCAAAGTCACGAGAATCATCACCATCAATCGTGACTAACGGTAAATGACGAATGTCTTCTCGACCCTCTAAATCACTTTCAATTACTGTATCAGGCAACAGAGCAACTTCGGCTAACAACGCATCAGACCAAGTATTAGGTAAGTTATAACCATGAATCGCGGCTTCAATTTCGACACCCGGATCCATATTGTCACCTAAAATCTGCTTGATATGACCGACAGCACTCGAGCGATTCGTAGGAGGATGAATTATTTCAGCAATTACTAATTGCCCTTCTTTTGCGCCTAGCATCGCATCGACAGGAATGAGTACATCTTGCGTAATGCGTTTGTTTTCTGAGCGAACAAAAGCAAGTCCATGCTCAAAAACAAGCTTACCCACTACTTGCTGATGCGCACGCTCAACAACATCAACAATCGCACCAATTTGACGACCACGATGATCAATATCCACGACTTGTGCCAAGACAATATCGCCATGCATTACGCGCTGCATTTCACGGAAAGGCAAAAATAGATCATCGCCCCCAATATCAGGCACTAAGAAGCCGAAACCATCAGGGTGCGCATGCACACGACCACGCGTTAAGTCCATTCGTTGGATCAGCCCAAAAGCACCTTTACGGTTTTGTAATAATTGACCATCACGCACCATTGCCTTTAAGCGACGACGTACGCCTTCCATACGCTCTTCATCACTGACATTTAAAGCCTGCTGAATTTCATCGGTAAACATAGGTTTACCTGACTCTTCGAGCAACTTCATGATATATTCCCGACTGGGAACAGGATTTTCATACTTTTGAGCTTCTCGCTGTTGCTCGGGATCTTGAGCAAGATGGTCGTGAAGTGATACTGGGTGCGGTGTCATATCTGTTTTTGGCATATCTGGCTGCATTTCTGGCATGGGGTGTTTAGCTTTAGATTTTGTTTTCATGACTTATCATTATAACGGTTTGGTTGTCTACAATATAGCGAATCAACTAAAATTAACAAAACAACACAATAGTGAGGTCACTATGAAAACAAGTATCGTCATTGGTATAGGTGAATTGGGCAGTGTTTTTGCCACTGGATTACTAAAAATGGGGCACCTAGTTGTTCCTGTTTTACGTAGTAATAAATTTGCTGAAATCGCTATAATGTATCCAAAACCAGATAGCGTTTGGGTTTGCGTTGCTGAAAAAGATATTCACACTGTACTAGCAACCCTGCCTAATAGTTGGAAAACACGCTTAGTGCTGATTCAAAATGAGCTGTTACCTAACGATTGGCAACAACACAACATTTCTAATCCAACTATTCTCTCTGTATGGTTTGAAAAAAAAACGGGAAAAGCACCACAAATTGTTTTACCTTCAGTCGTGTATGGATTTTTAGCTAACGAAGTTTATGATACCTATACAAAGCTAGGATTACCCATACGTCAACTAAGCAGCGCGTCTGAATTATTATTCGAATTGATACTCAAAAATGTCTATATTCAAACAACCAATATTTGCGGTCTTGCAATTGGTGGTAATACACAACAACTTGTCGAAAATTATAGTGAACTCATGAGTGAAGTCGTAGAGGATCTTATTCTCCTACAGGAGAAATTAACGCAATACACTTTTGACCATGATAAGATTATGGAACGGTTTGTTACTGCTTGCTATAGCGATCCTAATCATAACTGTGTCGGGCGTAACGCCAAAGCGCGGTTAAAAAGGGTTATTTCTTTAGCAAAACAATATCACTTAACGATGCCAACAGTTAGCGATATTGCAGCGCAAGTTAATGCAGAAACAGTGTAGTCACTTAATGCAAACACCGCTAATCGCTAATAATGCGTTATTGTGGTTTATCGTGAAAAAACGCATAAACAGCCTGAGCCTGCTTCTGCGTTACCCCTGCTACAGAAGCAAGCTGAGAGAGACTTGCTTCTTTGACTGCTGAGATACTACTAAATGCCTTTAATAGTTTAGTTTTGGTTTTAGCACCAATACCCGCAATATCTTCTAACCCTGATACCAACGATTTTTTTCGACTATTGCGCTGAGCTGTGATCGCAAAACGATGCGCTTCATCACGAATGCGTTGTAGTAAATGTGCTAATGGATTATCTGCTTCCAATTGAATGCCATTATCGTGTGTGGGATAACGATAATAAGTTTCAAGTCCTGCTTTTCGTCCCTCGCCTTTAGCAATCGATAATAACATCACCCTATCTTGCAAACCCAATGCGGCAATCTGCTCAACTGCCATTTTCAACTGAATACGTCCCCCATCGACAATCAGTAAATCGGGTAATTCATCTGACTGAACGCCGCGAAGCAAGCGACGACTAAGCACTTGCTTCATAGCAGCCAGATCATCTCCAGCTGTAATCCCTGTAATGTTATAACGCCGATACTGTTTTTTACTAGCGATGCCCTCGATAAAAACAACACAAGAAGCAACGGTATTCGTACCCTGCAAATGTGAAATATCGAAGCACTCTATATGCTGTGGCAATTTTGGCAGGTCAAAACGCTTTTGCAATTGTGTTAACAGATTAATTTGCTGTAGTTGAGTCGTTGCTAATCTAGTGAGTGCCTGACGTGCATTATCTAAGGCTAACTGTAACCAGTTTTGCGCTAACCCACGTGCTTGCGTCACCAAATAAACGCGCTTGCCCGCTTGAATAGAAAACCAAGCCAACAATCCTGCTTTATCATCTGGTTCTTGCCCCAAAATTATCCGATGCGGAATCTCTCGTCCCGTGTAGTATTGCAATAAAAATGCGGACAATATTAAGCTAGCATGATTGTCTTTTGCTTGATGAGGAAAGTGGCTGCTACTCGCCCATAGATTACCACTGCGAATCATCAACAACTGTACGACTATATGCCCTGTTTCATCATACAATAAGGTTACTACATCCGCATCTTCTGGCTTTTCTGCTGAAACAAACTGTTTTTGTTGCACTGTTTCCAACAACTCAATTTGGTCGCGCAAAACAGCAGCCTGCTCAAATTCTAGTGCTTCCGCTGCTGCTAACATTGCTTGTTGTTTGCTTTGAATTATGACTTTACTTTTACCTTCTAAAAAAGCAATCGTATCTTGAACATCTTTATCATAGTTTTCTTTACTAATCAAACCGACACACGGAGCAGTACAACGTTTTATTTCGTACTGTAGACAAGGACGAGCACGATTGCGATAAAAACTATCACTACATTGACGCACAGGAAATACTTTTTGCAAAAGATTAAGCGTTTCATAGACAGCTGGACTACTGGGAAACGGACCGAATAAGCGTCCTTCTTTTTTACGATTACCACGATAAGCGTAAAGCCCAGGAAATTTTTGATGACTACTCAAATATAAGTAAGGATAAGACTTATCATCTCTAAAAATAATGTTATAACGTGGACTATGCTTTTTAATCAGTGTATATTCCAGAATAAATGCTTCTACTTCGCTTTGCGTGAGCATTAACTCAACATGCGCAATCTGTGCCACAAGTGCTCGTGTTTTCGGGTGTTCTTGTTCGCGTGAAAAATAACTACTGACCCTACGCTTAAGGTTTTTAGCCTTACCCACATAAATCACCTGCCCCTGCACATTGAACATAAGGTAGCAACCAGATGATTCTGGCAGGTTAACTAAAAATTGCGTTAGTTCAAACGCATCGTTATTCGGTTGAAGCACGGTAAATCACTTTATTCAAAGTCTGAATCGGGTATCATGACGCATTAGCGCATATATGCACCATACTTTATTAGGAAAATAATAATCATGTCAGAGTTAAATCACCAACCAGTACAACAATTAGCCGATGCAGCAACCGCTTTTGTCAAAACAGAACAACGTGGACGCTGGTTTAGCAACTTTCTTAAACTTGCTGTCGCCACTTATCTTATTAGTAGTGTTGTATTGGTGAGTCAGGGCATTAATGGTAATACACTCGAAGAAAACTTGAAATCTCACGTTGCTAGTATCCATATCACAGGACCGATTATGCCTGAAACCCCCACTAGCGCAGAAGCCATTATTCCCCTATTACAAAACGCATTCAAAAACGAACATAGCAAGGCGGTATTTTTACAAGTGAACTCACCAGGGGGTTCTGCAGTACAATCAGGCTTGATATATGATGAAATCATCCGCCTAAAAGGCTTGTATCCTAACAAACCTATTTATACAGTTGCTGAAGACTTATGTGCATCGGGATGTTATTACATCGCCAGCGCAACCGATAAAATCTTTGCTGATAAAGCAAGTATCATCGGCTCGATTGGGGTTCGTTTTGACGGCTTTGGGGTGACGAGTTTAATGGAAAAAATGGGCATTGAAAATCGCTCTTTAGCCGCTGGTGAACACAAGCGCCTAATGGATCCCTTTGCACCTGCCGATGTTGAAGCACAAAAACATCTGCAAATCCATGTACTAGAGCGCACGCATGAACAATTCAAAAAAGCAGTTCGTGACGGACGTGGCAATCGCTTAACAGAAACCCCCGAACTATTTACAGGATTAGTTTGGATTGGCGATGAAGCACTCACAATGGGATTAATTGATGGCTTAGGTGATGTTCGTACAATTGCACGCGAAGACATTAAAGAAAACAATATTATTGAGTATGCGCCTGAAATTCATTGGATGGATAAACTAACGGGTAGCTTGGGCACAAGTATCGCGCTAACATTGCAAAAAAACATGGGAACAGGATTGAAATTTTAACTATAATTAAAGTAAAGTGATCAAAAGCTAAAACAAATTCCACCTGTAAAAAAGGATAGTTCACCATGACAAGAATCTTTCTTCATAACGATACGGCTACCTTAACCGAAAATAAGGCTGTGTTTGGCAGTAGCGGTGCTAGTGATAAAGTTATTATCAATAACACGGCACTCGCAAGCACAGTTAATAGTAATGTTGAAACAATCCAATTTACAGGTAAGTTTAGCGATTACCAATATGCCGTACAAGGTAATCAGCTATTAATTAATTATCAGGGTAGCACCTTAGCAACCATTGGTATTCAGACAGATAGCAACGGAACGGCATTGGCTTTTTCTGACACAACAACAACCGCACAGCTCACAGGAATGAACAAGGCAACGCTAGGTAAAGTAACACTTACCACGACAGTGAGCAGTTATACCAATGCACAACTAGATGGTACGCCACCAATACAAAAAGCGCCTTGGACTTTACTGATGGAAGCAGGGAGCTACTATTCACTCGATCGCGTTTTTGTCAGTGATGGAACAGCAGCAGGTACAGACTTTGTTACGGATACTGTTAATGCAAACCAGATTACTACCTCAAATGATAAAAAATCTGCTTATCTCATGTACCAATATGCCACTGACGATAAAAGAAGTTTATCTTTGTTGACTGATACTACAACGACACCCATTAAATTAACCAGTACTGTCGATTATGCTAGCCCAATTATCAACAACTATAATTTAGCCAATGGATACACATTACTCACAACGAATAGCGGAGATTCGGGTGCTGATGCCATTACTACTGATGGCACAGCCGCGCATACTTACTCACTCGGTTTAAATGCATACCAAATTTTTCAAGTCGATACTGCACGCAATGCTATTTGGTATGCTAAGTCAACGCCAGAACAAGGGTTAGAGTTGTATTATGCTAAAGGGAATAATGTGGGCAGTATTGTCAAGGATATTTATCTTGGTCAAAATAGCGGTATTAACAATTACTATCCTTACAATGTACTATTACCCAATGGTAATTTAATATTCAGTGCATATGATGGCATTGCTGGTAAAATTTGGGTTAGCGATGGTACAGAAGGTAGAACTTCAAGTTTAGATGTTAATCCTGGATCTCAATTTACGTTACTTGGCAACAAGGCGGCTGTTTCAGGGTATTATTATGACGGTACCTATTATCAAACCGAATTAATCTTTACCGATGGTACGACAGCGGGTACGACAGCACTCGATGTGTATGCTGGTCATAGTTCATCTAACCCTACTATTCTTGGCACAATTAATAATTTACTCTACTTTACCGCAACTGATGCTACTGGTTTAAGCTTATTCAGTACAAATGGTACAACATTTACTAAAAAAGTAAGCATTGCTTATAATGATGTTAAAATTTTGGGTTATACCGACAGTATCGCTTATTTTGCCATCACTGATGCCACGCATGGTCAAGAGCTATGGGCTGAAAACTTAGCTACTGGCACTATTGCCCTAGTTAAAGATATTTTACCAGGATCTGATTCTGCATTTAATCGTTATACTTTTGATGCGCAGCAAACACTGGTTGGTAATAAAATTTTATTTAATGCTTCTATTTCTGGTGCTAGTAAAGTATTTTTTGTATCTGATGGCAGCGAAGCTGGCACGATACAATTATCATCTAGCCTACCAATAGATAAAGCAGTTATTGGCAACAAAGTATTTTTTACCAATACACAAGGGATTTATGAAGCAGACTTATCGGCGAATAGCATTGTAGCTTCTCAGGTAGCCGCAGGCAATTTTACTACCAGCGATACCGTTGATCGTCTACAATCCGATAGCAATCAAGCTTTTTACCTCACACCAGATAACAAACTCAAGGTTGCTACCAGCGCAACGGATAGCATTCAACTCGCTGACAATGTAAGCAAGTTTAAGGTTGTTGCTGAGGATGCCATTTACTTTATCGAAACTAATAGTAATAACGGCAGTAGCGTAAGTTCGTTATGGTATTCCGATGGTACAACTACGGGCACACACTATATCGAAGAGTTAGGGTCAGGTGGTTATTATTATGCTTATTATCAATTAGAAAATGCAGTCGCGATTCATACTGTGGGTGTGAGCGTTTAATATGGTAAAATTATCAGCATTAATTTAATACAGATATAGGTTCTTCATACCATGCGCGTTAGTCAAACTCTTCTTGCCACTCTTCGTGATACCCCAAGCGACGCTGCTGTTATCAGTCACCAACTGATGTTGCGATCAGGGATGATTCGCCCGTTAGCGAACGGGCTTTATACGTGGCTACCAATGGGGTTACGTGTATTACGTAAAGTCGAGCGCATTATCCGCGAAGAAATGGATAAATCTGGCGCAATGGAAGTGATGATGCCTGTCGTTCAACCTGCCGAATTATGGCAAGAAACAGGTCGTTTCGATAAATATGGTAAAGAATTGTTACGCTTCAAAGACCGTCACGAACGTGATTTTGTCTTAGGACCAACACACGAAGAAGTGATTACTGATTTGGTGCGTCGTGAAATTCGCTCTTATAAGCAATTGCCAGCCAATTTATATCAAATTCAAACAAAATTTCGTGATGAAATCCGTCCGCGCTTTGGCGTGATGCGCTCGCGTGAATTTATCATGAAAGACGCCTACTCTTTCCATATCGATCAAGCCAGCTTACAACAGACCTACGACGTGATGCACGCTACCTACTGCGCAATCTTTACCCGTTTAGGTCTAAACTTCCGCCCTGTGAAAGCAGACACAGGCAGTATTGGTGGTGACTCATCGCACGAATTCCACGTCTTAGCCGATTCTGGCGAAGATGCCATTGCTTTCTCAACAGCAAGCGATTATGCCGCTAACGTCGAGCTTGCCCCAGCCTTAGCACCGACATCCCCTCGTGCAACTGCAACACAAACCATGACCAAAGTGCATACACCGAAAGTCAAAAGTATCGAAGAAGTGTCAGCATTTTTAACGATGCCGGCCAATCAGATTTTAAAAACACTTATCGTCCAAGGCACAGACACCCCCGCAGTTGCTTTAGTCTTACGTGGTGACCACACCCTAAATGATATTAAAGTTGAAAAATTACCACAAATCGCTGTCCCCATGACTTTTGTATCAGAAGCCGATGTGTTAGCCATTACAGGGGCATCTGTCGGTAGCCTTGGTGTCATTAATCTCAATATCCCAATGATTGTCGATTATAGTGCTGCTCATGCCAGTGACTTTGTCTGTGGTGCTAACGAGTGCGATCATCATTTAACTGGGGGTAACTGGGGACGCGATTGCTCAGAGCCAACTATCGTTGCTGATTTGCGTGATGTGGTTGAAGGCGATCCAAGTCCTTGCGGTCAAGGTGAAATTCGTATTGCGCGTGGCATTGAAGTTGGTCATATTTTCCAGTTGGGCAAAACCTATTCAGAAGCGATGAACTGCACTGTTTTGAATGAAGACAGCAAAGCAACCGTCTTAGAAATGGGCTGTTATGGCATTGGGGTTACCCGTGTGGTTGCTTCTGCTATCGAACAAAACAACGATAGCAAAGGTATTATGTGGCCTGATGCAATTGCGCCTTACACAGTATCTGTCATTCCGATGATGATGCACAAATCACCTCGTGTGCAAGAAGCTGCCGAAAAACTAGTAGCTGAATTAGAAACCGCAGGTATCGATGTATTATTTGATGACCGTAATGAACGTCCAGGTGTCATGTTCGCCGATGCTGAGCTGATTGGTATTCCACATCGCTTGGTTATCGGAGAACGTGGACTGGATGCAGGTACAATTGAGTACAAGCATCGCCGTAGTGATACGGCCGAAAATTGGTCGTTCGATGATGCTGTCACAAAAATAAAGGCCTTAACAATTAAAGCCTGCTAAACAACCGCTTGGCATTCGCTTCTAATTGAATAGCAAGCATATCAGCACTAATTCCTTTTATCGCTGATACGCTTGTCCCCACTTGTGCAACATAGCTTGGTTCGTTCAACTTACCACGATGTGGCACAGGTGCTAAATAAGGTGAATCAGTTTCAATCAATATACGATCCAACGGAACATAAGCAATCGTTTCATGTACTAAGGCAGCATTCTTAAAACTTGCAATCCCCGAAAATGAAATGTAAAACCCCATATCTAATGCTTGCTGAGCAACTATTTTATCTTCGACAAAACAATGCATAATTCCTATTACCTGTCCTTTCCCTATCTCTCGCAATACAGATAAAGTTTGGGCACTCGAATTTCGAGTATGAATAATAAGCGGCTTATTAAGTTGTTTTGCCAATTCAATCTGACGTTCAAACCGCTCATACTGATGGCTACACTCACTTTCTGGTGCATGATAGAAGTCTAGTCCACACTCACCAATCGCAATCACTTTTTCATCTGCGGCTAAGTTTGCCATAGTGTGCCAATCATCTTCAGAGTAAACAGATTCGCTGGTAGGATGTACGCCCATCGCAGCATACACATCATCGAAAGTTAGCGCATTATTGAGTACACACTGCCAGTTATCCTTGCCTGTACTCACATCAAGCACACGATGCACACCTGCCACACGAGCACGTTGCATCACATCATCGACTGTGCCTTGTGTCTCTTTTAATAGACATAAATGACAATGCGTATCCATCCATACACTCATACTAAGGCTCCTCGTTGTCTTGACAAATTTAACTGCGGTGACACACCCGCTAATAGGTTATTGGTTGCTAATAATAGGTTATCGAGCAAAATATCTTTACTCATGTTTTGACGCAAGGCACGCTGCACCTGCCAAACAATACGCACCATCTGCCAAGCATCAAAGCTACCTGCCTGCCCATCTAAATAGGCTTGTTGACCTAAATGACGACAAAATCGCTCAATATCTTTTCTTGCCCAATCAATTAAACTGGTTACAACACAACGATTGTGTTGACTCGCTTGCCAATGTTTTTGCCAATCACGCCATTCAGTCAATCCTGTTTCAATGAGCCATTTTTGGGCAGCTAACGGCGCACCATGATGCAGCGTTAACGCTAAAGATACTTCTTGGACTGTTGCCGCCTTAACTTGCATCTGAAGCCACTGTTGAGCTGATTGCTTATCAGGGGTGGGCACAAGCACACGCTGACAACGACTTAAAATGGTCGGTAATAACTTGCCCGCTCGTGCTGCTGTGATTAAAAATCGCACACCCTCTGGCGGCTCTTCCAGTGTTTTAAGCAAACTATTCGCTGCAGCAGTATTAAGATACTCTGCCTGCTCCAAAATCACTACCCGACCAATATGACCATGCGCCGTTTGCTGTGTCCATTGTGTTACCTCTCGGATTTGGTCAACAGCAATATCACGCTTACCTTCTAGTCGAGCAATCCGAATTACATCGGGATGATCTTCTAAGCTACTACCGCCCAACCAGTACAATGCAATTCTATTAAGCAACACGTCCTGACCTAATCCATCGCTCCCTAAAAATAAAAAAGCATGACCTCGTTGCAACTGTTCAGAGGCAAAACGCTCATAAAGCGGTGTTAACCAGAAAGGTAGCATTAAGCAAACCTACTATGTAGCACACGAATGACGTCAGCTTGCACCGCTTCTGGCGATTGTGTCGCATCAATAATTATAATGCGATGTGGATCTGCTTCTGCCCTAGCTAAATAGGCTTGACGTACACGCTCAAAAAATTCTATTTTTTCTAACTCAAAACGTGTTTCTTCCTCGCCACGCCCTGCCACACGCGCTTTACCGACAGTAACAGGCAAATCGAGCAATAGCGTTAAATTGGGTGAAAAACTGCCCATTGCCCAATCGTGCAAACTGGCGATGCGTTCACGCAACATGCCACGACCGCCCCCTTGATAGGCAAAACTAGCATCAAAAAAACGATCTGAAACGACCCATTTACCAGCCGATAAACTAGGCTTGATGTGCTTGTTAACATGCTGTGTTCTCGCAGCCACCATCAACAATAACTCTGCATCCTCGTCGACAGCTTCATCGCGCGGTGCAAGTAATAAATCACGCAATGACTCAGCCAAAGGCGTACCACCTGGTTCACGTGTAGTGATAACATCATGCCCCTGCTCTAAAATCCAGCGCACAAGACTTGCCATAACACTGGTTTTACCTGCACCATCCATACCTTCGATTGAAATAAACTGACCACTTTTCATTGTTATTTTCCTAATTGATACTTTTTGGCTGTTACATACTCACAACTGTCCAACGATTTTAACCGCTTCTGCAAGTGTATAAGCCCCTTCTGGCGCATTGTCATTAAATACCATCATATAACGATATTTCATACCCGTTTCACGACTTAACTGATTAGCTTGTGCTTGCCACTCTTTACCCAAACGCATTTTTAAATCCGAATCAGAATTATCTCTATCCGCACCTTTTACTTCAATCAGCACTAATACCTTATTTTCTGTCATAACGATAAAGTCGGGATAATGATTGATAAAGCCATTAAGTACAAATCCTTCTCCGCGTTCTAGGTTACGATGCCACCAAACAAGACTATCACATTTATCGACAATCGCTCGGATAACAGACTCTTCTAGTCCGTTCATGTCTGCTTCTTTACTATAAAGACTATTGGCAATACTTTTAGCAGTATCGCTAGGCGTAATTGTCAGCGGCAACACAAAACTAGCGCGACATTCGATACGCGACATAGCTAACGATTGACCAAACACTTTTTCAGCATGAACATTCGCTAATGCTTTAATTTTATCTTTAATTTTTTTAGCATAACGAAAATCGTTATCGATACAATCCTGCTGCTGTTCTGCGCTTAAATTAGAAACAACGCGCGTGAGATAGGCTTTCACATCTTGGTCAGCAATCGGATAAAACGTATTTTTACCTAACAAAACAAATAGTCGATGAATAAGCGATGCACGCTTTCCGCTTTCAGATTGACGACTAATCAACTCATTAAACCTAGCTTTCTCGCGTACTTTAAGCGATGCAAATGACGCGCGAATATCGCCCCCACCTGTATCTTCGACATCGACAACGCTCACTTCGCTATCAATGGCATCAAAGGCAATATCGTTATTTTGATTAGCTAACTTAAAATCGATCAGTAACTCGCCTTTATCCAAAGCTTGCCATGTTTCGCCTTCATCAAACAATCCACCCACTTGCACCGATATAAAAAACTGTGGAATAGCAAGCGAACGAGTTGATTCTATCCACTGTGGTAGCATTTTTTGGGTATTCATATTCGCTTCTAATTCTGAGGGGAAAACAGTTTCTTCTGTCTTAGCTGCCTGTTCATAACGGGCATTTTCTGCCAATGCGGCTTGTTTAATTTGCGCTAGTTCATCTAATTGATTGGATTGTTCGCTGTCAGGACTACTCTGAGTTAATGGATCATTCGCCAATGCCACCTGTGCATTTTCTTGCCAATTGCTATCTAGCAGGTTTGCATTAACTAACACTTCGTCAACTGGTGTGTCTTGTTCCGTTGGCACTAAAGATAATTGTGTTGGCTCAGGTATTGCCAACGGTGTAACCATGACAGTTAAATCTTGATAGCGGTAATCTCGTTCCGAAAATCCTGCTTTATTTAAGCCAGCTACAACCGATTGTAAGGTTTCACTAAACTTATTCGATGCTGTGAACACATAACTCATATTCAAGTAATCGCATTTGTGTTTAACCACATGAGGCATACGCAACACTCGCCCGAGAATTTGCGTTACATCCACTGTCGATGATTTATTAGCTAGTGTTGCCAAAATATAAGCAAAAGGACAATCCCAGCCTTCTTTAAGAGCATTAATGGTAATGATGTAGCGCACTGTACAATCACGAGCCATTAAATCGATGCCTTTTAGCTCGTTAATATTAGCCGTTTTGATTTTAATTTCGCTTTCATCAATGCCTAAACTGATTAGGGTTGCTTTGATTTTATCGAAGGTGGTGGTGTCGTCTTTGTTTTTTGGCTCTGCCTGAAAAAGCACAATCGGACGTATGTATTTTCCGCCTTTTTCTTCTTCTAACTTAGCGAAATGCTCTAATTGCCAACGCATTTTTAATGCGGCATTAATCACATCTTCTTGTGCGCGTTGATTGGCGACAATGACAGGTAGTTTCACCATGTTTTGTTTTTTCAGTGCTAAAGCATCGACATAGCTAATAATATTGCTGTTATTTCTAGGTGTGGCAGTTAAGTCCAAAATAAAGTTCGGGTTCAGGTTTTTAAGCATATCGACCGATAAATTCGATTCAGCATTATGGCTTTCATCGACAATTAGCACGGGCTTTAGACTACGAATGACGTTAATCAGTGCCGACTTATCATACTCTGGCAACATATCTTCTGATTGTGCATCATCAATAAACGAAGCCAAATAACCATTATCTTGGTAGGCTTTGAGTACTTCTTTGCTACGCCCTTTGAGCGAATCGAACGACATCACCACAATCGACAACTGACCTTGCACCGTATCGGCATCGAAACCAGCCCCTTGCAGTACATCGGCTTTTTGATAAATCTGGACGCGCCCGTTAAATTGCACATTCAATTTTTGCCGATAGGGATGTTCTAAATTATTGAGGTTTTTAACCGTCTGTTCCAAAATGGTCAAACTGGGAACAAGCCAAACCACAAACTTAGCCGAGATGGGATGATAAGAACTAAAGGCTTCAAAAATGCGTTCTAATGCACAGACAGCAATAAAGGTTTTACCGCCCGCTGTTGGAACTTTAACGCAAATATGCGGCACACCCGTAACATTGTTTTTATAGACTTGGTTAAGCACACCCTTGTTTTGCCAATAACGCGTAAAGGCTGGCGCAAGCCTTCCCTCATGTTGCGATAAGCTCGTCAAATAACCGCTTAAGTCGTGAAGTACCGATTGCTGATAATCTTTAGTTTCCAAATTTCATGCACCTAATTTTCTAATCATTTAGCGATACACCTCACCGCGCGTCGCTAACTTAACAACCAATATAATTAATTGATCGTCTTGTATCTCGCAAACAATACGATAATCTCCCACACGATAGCGCCATAATCCAGAAAAATTGCCAACCAAAACTTTTCCATAAACTCTTGGATGTTCAGCGATCAAAACTCGATTTTTTAAGTAATCAAGCAACCGTTTGCTTTCGGTATTTCCTAGCTTAGAAAGTTGCTTAATCGCCGTATGCGAAAATTTAAGCTGATAAGCCAAGTAATTTCTCCGTTTCTTCTAAAGAATATACAGCTTCTGTACCTTGCTTAATCCGTTCTACTACCTGTGATGCTTGATAATAGTCTTCTAATTCATCTAAACCATTTTCTATCAGTTCTCGCAAATAAAACGTTTTACTGCGTCCTGTTTGCTCTGATAATACATCGAGTCTTTTTTCCGTTTCTGGAGATAAGCGAACGGATATTGCCATGTTATTGCTCCTTGTAAAAAATCAAAACCGCGTAATATCACGCGGAATGCGCTTAAAGGTAATGCCGTATTTTTGCATAATATCAGGTGTTAGTGTGCATTTATCAGCATAGATAACATAACTATTTGGACGACTGCTTAGGTTATTAACCGCTAATGTCGCCAAAAAGCTCATGCTCAAAGCAGTAATAGCATTGGCTTGGTAATAAAAGACAAACAAGGCATCGTCTTTTAAGCCCAAACAATGCGGGTTCACCGCTTGCATGGTGTCGCACGTGTCTAGCGTTACGCGTTCAGAATAGGCAACATACTGACGAATAGCAGTTTCACCCACCACTTCATTTAAATTGCCATCATCTAAAAACAAGGGTTCGCCCACGCTAATATAATCAAAGCTACCGCCTAGCCCAGCCACCACTTTAGTGCCTTCGCCATAACCATTCATCACCCGACGCACGCGCTCGGCAGTAATCGTTTGCGCATAATCCATCATTTCAATCAGGATAAACTTTCGATTGCCACTGTCTTGGGCGTTTTGCTTGAGCACCGCATGAGCGGTTGTGCCACTGCCTGCAAAGGAGTCTAGGATAATTGCGTTTTTATCAGTTGATAACTTCAAAATTTTTTCTATCAACTGTACTGGTTTAGGAGTATCGAAAACTTTATCCCCATCAAAGATATTCATAATATCTTTTGTCGCATCCGTTGCCGTTTCTATGTCTGACCAGATGGTAAATGGATTTGTTCCTTTATCTTGCGCTTCTGATAAAAAGCGTTTTAGTTGAGGTTTTGACTTTCCTGTTTTGCCAAAAATAACACGATTTTCATTTAATGCGATGATGAACTTATCCTGCGTAAAGCGCCAATGTCTGCCCTGTGGTGGGTAAAAAACTTCGCCTGTATTTGGGTTTGTAATCGGGTAAGTTAAATTTTCTCTTATGTTTGGTGCATCCATAGGATCAGCAACCCAGTCACCCCGAATATCATCATCTGAGTTTGAAAACTTTGACTCATCAATTCCAAGTGGTTTTAATCTGAAGTTTTTTCTATTTTTTGAGAAACAAAAAGTATAATTATGAGACAGAGAAACATCTGTATCATTTTGACTAGATTTTCGATGATGCCACACAAAATTAGCAACAAAGTTCCCCGACCCAAACACTTCATCCATTACCAGCTTTAGGTGCGCCTGTTCATTGTCATCAATACTGATAAAAATCACGCCATCGTCTGCCAATAAACGATGCAGCAACTTTAAGCGCGGATACATCATGCACAGCCATTTATCATGGCGGCTTAAATCTTCGCCTTCTTTACCCACTACCAGCCCTAACCACTTTTTGATTTTGGGGTCATTGACGTTATCGTTATACACCCAGCCTTCATTGCCTGTGTTGTAGGGTGGGTCGATATAGATGCAGTTCACCTTGCCTTCAAATTCGGGCAATAGGCTTTTTAGGGCTTCTAGGTTATCGCCATGAATGATTTTATTGCCTGTGCTGTTCGCTGGCGTACCTTCCTTAGCGGTAAAGGTGTATTGAGTATTGAGTAGTCGAAAAGGCACATCGTGATGATGATTTTTAACCTTGTCTTTTCCGACCCATGTTAATTGTGGCATGGTGTTAGTTTCCTGACGGGTTAAACATGAAAACAATGGGTCAAAAAAGACACAAAGGCAGGTGGTTTATTCAGCAAAAACCCCGTAATCTCTTGTACTGTTTTGGCATTATGGGTTTTACGAAATTCACTCACACTAGCGACTAAAGCGGCTTTTGCATTCAATCGAGCATTGCGTAATCTCGAATTATCTAAATTAAGCAACTCAATCGTATAGTCAGCCTTGGGTTCATTTTGATTGCTTGCCATAATCGCGCCACTGATGGCATCATAGTCAAAATAATGGCTTATCTCTGTTTCTACTACAGGATTGAGAAATAAAGCCGCATTCAGCTCATCGAGCTTCTTATGTCCGCACGAATGCACATCTTCTGGCTTGTATGCTTTCTTTGCTTCAGAATCACATTGAACGCCATTGCAGGATACAATCAAATTATCATAATCAAAACGCAACGCATCTTGTTCAGATTGCGCCACAATATGCTCGATATGACTATTTGCCTCATGAACCTCACACTCACAATAGGCACACAAGTGTTTTTGCTCATCCATTAAATGACGACGCAAAGCAGGCTTACAATGCAAGTTTTTCCAACTAGGGTCTTGCTGTAGCGTTAATTTTTCTTGCTCAAAAAAGCTGGGCGATTCCCCTTTCTCGATATACCTCATGCCATGGCTCGCAAATCGATTAAGAACCCCATTTCTTGCATAAACTCAGATTGTTCGCTTTCTTGCGCTAAAATTTGCTGCTTAATTGCCTTCGCTTCTGGCGTTTGCTCTTGTTTGTTTTCAACATAGCC
>CAMCGI010000008.1 GCA_945874205.1 Francisella tularensis subsp. holarctica | reverse complement strand
ATCCTACCCCCACCACCAGTGTTTTCAAGTGTGCGGCCATCGTATAATGGTAATACCCTAGCCTTCCAAGCTAGAGCCGTGAGTTCGATTCTCACTGGCCGCTCCATCTTTCTTAATAGAAAGATAAAAAATTAAAAATCCTGCTTAATTGCAGGATTTTTTTTTGCTTACTTTTTGTTATCGACCAATAGTAGATATATGAAATAAGATAATAATGTTAAAATGCGTTTTTTAATTTTGTTGTGTTATGTAATATATGCAGCGTCGTGATTTTTTTCGATTACTATTAGGTGCTCCTTTTGCACTAGCAGCACCTGTTAGCATGGCTGCGAGTCAAGGAAAAACCTTAATTTTAATTGAACTATCAGGTGGTAATGATGGTTTGAATACGGTTGTGCCTTATCGTGATCCTTTATATTTCAAACATCGTCCTAAAGTTGCCATTAGTCGTGAACAGTTATTACCGCTTACCGATAAGTTAGCACTTAATCCTGCTTTATCTGCACTTTATCCGTGGTGGAAAAGAGGCGATTTAGCATGGGTACAAGGATTAGGTTATCCTAAACCTAATCGATCTCATTTTAGTTCGCTTGATATTTGGGAAACAGGGTCGGGGAGCGAGCAAAGTTTAAGTCAAGGTTGGTTGGCACAGGTTATTCCACAAATACAGACTATGCGAGATGTAGATGGTGTCTCTTTATCGCCTGATTTAGGACCCTTAGCAGGATTGGGTAGTAGTGTGTTATTAACAGACATTAATCGTTTCATCACTCAAGCGAATAAACTCAGTGTTCCAGAGAGTGATGGGGTTCATAATCCAGCACTTGATCATATTAGACAAGTATCAGCTCAAGCACGTTTTGCTGCCGACAATCTGGCTAGTCGATTAAGACATGCGAATGTTTCTTTGCCTCATTTTTCAGAAAATAATTTTGGTAAGAAATTGTCAATTGCTGCTCAGTTATTATTATCAGGGGTCAAAACGCCAGTAATTAAGCTGAGTATTGGTAATTTTGATACTCATAATAATCAGCGAAGTACGCATGATAAATTATTAAAAAATTTAGGCGATGGCATTAGTGGATTAGCGAGAACGCTTGTCGAGCATAATATGTGGCATAACACGATAATTATGACTTATTCAGAGTTTGGTCGCAGAGTTATCGAAAATGCGAGTCAAGGGACAGATCATGGTACTGCTTCAGTGCATTTAGTTATGGGCGGTGCAGTACAAGGCGGTATGATTGGTGCAACACCGACACTGAATAATTTAGATAGTGGTGATTTGCGCTTTACGACTGATTTTAGAGAGCTTTATGCGACATTAACGCATCATTGGTGGGGTGTTGATAATGATGTCTTATCAACGAAAGGATTTAGTGCTTTGCCTTTATTTAAGGCTATTTAACCTGAAAAACAGGATCAAGTAACCAAGCTTCAAGTTGTTGTTCTGGTCTATCATCGGTACTATTAGAAGGGGGAAGTGCAAGAAGGACTTCACGCCAGAGTTTTTCGGTAGGTGCATTCCATGATTCTGGTAAATTTTTAGTACGCATTCCTCCAGCATCATGTAAAAACTTTTGCATGATTTGCTCTCGTACAACCAAGGTATTGGTCGTAATCCAATTAGTACCGCCTTCCCAGCCTTTCACATTGGGAGGATTAAATAAATCTTGTCCCAAAATACTAATGCTATTGCGCCACTGATGATTGTGTTGATTGGGCATCTTCCAAACGCGTAATAACCCAACCACATAGTCAACAGGAGACTTAATGAGACGACCACGATTTTCAGTTGCCCAAAAATCAGAGCTATTAAATAATGCTTTTAATAGTGGTTTAATGGCATAAACGTCTTCTTCTTGCCATTTTTTAGCTATTGTTTGAATGCGCGCAGTATTGGGTATTTCTGAGATAAACTGCTTCCAAAGTTTGGTTGTAATAAATTGTGCTGTTGCTGGTTGCTCTAAAATAATATGCACAATGTCATCGCCTGTGAAATTGCCTGTTTGCTCAAAGAAGGTTTTATCTTCGTTATCATGTTCTCTTTCATTAAAGTAAAAACTAGCGCGTTCGCGATTAACCGTCCAACCCGAAAAAGCGCGTGATGCTTCTTTAATGTCTTGTTCGGTATAGTTGCCAACGCCTAAACTAAATAGTTCAAGTAATTCTCGAGCAAAATTTTCGTTGGGTTGTGCTTTGCGATTATTTGCAGCATCTAAATAACGAAGCATGGCAGGATCATGAATAATGGCTAGTAAAAAATCAGAAAAATTACCTAGTGCGTGTGTGCGTAGTGTGAGGTGTTGTTGTGCCATGACTCGGGTTGTGCGCACTTTTTGAATGCTAGAACTAAAGTGACTATGCCAAAATAAGGTCATTTGCTCTGCTAAAGGAGTGGGGGTTGCAATCATTTGCTCAATCCACCAACTCTGTAAAACTTCAAGTCGTTCACGCTCTATCTTTTGTGCGGCTTTGCGTTCAACCTCACTGCGTGACATCATTAATTCATGACTGTCTTCGGGGGTCGATAGCAAATAAGCAGGAATGCGTTGTAAAGGACGTGTGCTTGCTTTGTTAACGATGAGATCAACTGCTTGTTCTCGTGTCAGTGGTAGTAGGGGTTCAATTTCTTTCCAAACAGGATCAAAGCCTGTTCTCGCAAGGAGATGTCGTGCATCGGGAATGCTTAAGGCGTGTGTTTGTGTGCTGAAGGTAAAAAAAATAATCAAGGATAAACAAAAAAGCCAGCATATTGCTGGCTTTTTTGTAGCAGGCGCATTACGCGCTTGCAACCATCGCTTTAACACGAGCATTCAAACGGCTCTTAGTACGAGCAGCTTTATTGGCATGAATAATACCTTTGCGAGCAATCGTATCAATCTGACCCTGAGCTGTACGAAATGCTGTCATTGCTGCAGTATGATCGCCAGTCGCAATTGCTTCAAGTGTACGACGAATAGATGTTTTAGTTTTAGATTTTTGTGCAACGTTGCTTTGACGATTACGTTCCGCAATCTCAGCACGTTTTTTAGATGACATAATATTTGCCACAGTAAGTTTCTCCTAGAAGGTTTGTGTAATCCGTAGATGCTTGCAAGTTTTATCAAGGTGTGACAAAAAGCAACAGTATATTATCCATTTTTTATTAAAACCTGTCAATAACTTTAATTAATTATCGTTTTGGAGACTATAAAATTAGGGCTAGGTTTTCCAAAATAATAACCTTGAACATGGCTTGCACCTAACTGTTTAGTGAGTTGAACTTGTGCTTCTGTTTCTACGCCCTCGATAACCAGTTGATACCCAGCAGCGACAATCATATTTGCCGTGGCATATAAAATCGCTTGTGTTTTCGTATCTCCGTTTTCTAGTGCACGCAGTAGACTCATATCAAACTTGATAATATCAACAGGCATATTAGCAAGGTAGCGAATTGATGAGTAACCACTACCAAAATCATCGAGTGCAATAAGAAATCCTAACTTTCTAAGCTGCTGTAGTGCTTCACTGACATAGTCAAAGTGTTCGATAAGGCTTGTTTCTGTAACTTCAATTACAATTTTATAGTTATGTATATAAGGCAAAAAAGGCGAAAATAGTGTGATTAAATCGGTATTTAATAAAGTCTTCCCTGATATATTAATAGACACGCCAGAGTCAATAGGGATTATTTTATTTGTAAAAGCAAGAAGATTTTTTTGTATGACTTGTTTATCAAGCTCTATTTCTAAACGACGACGATTGACGACAGTAAAAATATCATTGGGGAAAATACGCCCCTGTGTTGTATCTAAGCGAATTAGACTTTCATAATAAAGACGACCATCTGTTAAGGGAATGATCGGCTGATAGTGCATTTGGATGTGTTGTCCTGTATGAATTGCATCCAAAATAATAGTCAGTGAATCATTTTTGAGTAGTACAGCATTAGCATCATTTTCCATATCATTTGTGTAAAATTGTACTTTATCCTGCAAAGACTGTTTAGCCTTGTACATAGCAATATCGGCTTGGCGTGGTAACTCTGTTAAAGGATAGCTAATATCTGGTGTAATCATACCGATACCAACGCTAAAAGAAAGCTTTTCACGGATATTGATTTTAGAAAAAGGATAATTAATCAAAGCGTCTAAGCAGCGATGAATGATTTCTTTAACACGCTCACTAGTCTCGTTCTCAATTAGAACAACAAACTCATCACCACCAATGCGATAAACAACAAGTTGGGAAGATATCAGGCTGTCACTAATGGTTTGTGCTGTAATACGAATTACTTCATCTCCGACTTCGTGTCCATATGTGTCATTAAGTGCTTTAAAAAAGTCACAGTCGAATAAAACAAAAGCAAATAAACTGTGTTCTTGTTCAATGACATTATGCCATGCCTCATCGAAAGCGCGACGGTTAAAAACATTGGTTAAACTATCTAAACGAGATTGTGTCCATAATAATGTATTTTGTTGATTTAGTTGTATTTGAGCAAGATACAGTTCACTATGAAATTGATAAATAGATTGATTGATTTCACTAAATTCTTTAACAGGATAAACTGTTTGTTCTGGGGTATGTAGTTGGTTTGGATGTGCTTTAAGTTGATATAAATACTTAATCGCTGCTTTTAAAGGATAGTGAATTAGATGTGAAAATAGCCAAAAGAAAATACTAGCAAGTAATACAATAATAACGGTTGTTTGTACCATAAAAGTAATAATGAGTTGCCAGAGATATTCATTAACAGGGTTTTCGATTGGTGCAAAAACAAGCGAGTTCATGATTTGATCGCTATTAAGTTGAGAATTTTTATCAAATTGAACACCATCAAATTGAATACTACTTTTTTGTGTAAAAAAGAATTGTGTATGAGCAAATAATGCGGATAAAAAATTGCTAGAAATGCCAACATAGCCAATTAGTTGCTTTGATTCTGTGGCAAAAATAGGTTTAAATTGCAATAAGTGAACCGTGTTTTCATCATCGAGTAGTAAGTAGTCTTGACTCTTGTCATGAAGATGTATAGGTAATAGATCTTTTTCTCTTGTACTGCTTTTGCTAATGCCAGAGATACGACTACCATCGGGGTAATAAACTTCAAGTTGATCATAATAAGGCTGAAAATAAATGGTATGCTTTAAGTTTTGATCACGCCAGTAAAAATAGTAACTAGAGTCAGAAAGTTGTTGACGAAGTTCGTCCCAGTTTGCTACATCGTTTGCAAGTTGGTTGAGGTGAGCAATAGTATCATTAACACCCGTTAATACCTCGTACTGCACTTCGTGTTGTGCTTGACGCTCAACTGTATTCTTAATTTCATTGCCTTTAAAGTAAAAAGATAAATTAATTGCAATAAAAATAATTAACCCCACACCAATAAAAAGGCGAGCAAAAAAGTTGGCTGAGTGTGGTTTGATAATCATAATAATATTTGTTTTTCTAGAATGTTGATAAGTAATTCTTGTAACTTAGGCTCGGCATCGTTTGAAAAAAAGTGGTTAGCATCTTCAATGACATGTAAGTCTGTATCTGTTAGTTTTAAGTCATCAAGCCATTGGTAACCAACTTTTCTATAACGATCATCTCCACCACCCATAATGGTATGATGGGGTATTTTAAGCTGTTTTAGCGTGTTTAATAAATGTTCACGCGTAATTCTTTGATAAGAGAGAAAGCTTGTCGCTGTGGCATTATAACTATTGTTACAAAATAAAAAACGATATTGTCGAGGTTGTTTGTAGTTTGTTTCTATGTCTTTGTTGGCTTGTTCAAGATCAGAGGCTTTGGTTCCTAGTTCTTTGCCATTAAGATAAAAACTACTGGTAAATATCGCTGTCGTAATGTGTGATGCTGGATAGGTTGCTAGATATTCTAGTAATTGCTGGCTGCCACTTGAGTGACCAAGCAAAATGATTTGTTGATGTCCTTGTTGCAATAGCCACTGAATCCAGTGATCAATCTCTGCCATATCTTGCTCTAAGGTGTGTGTGTGAATTGAGCTACAGGTTAGGGCATCTTTGCGATTATTGATTCCCAGTGTTAATGTGGGCGACAATGTTGTATAACCTTCCAGTTGCAGCGCATCTTCCATGGCAATAACAGTATGAAATTTATTATTAGTTAAAAAGCCATGCAAAATAAGTACAGTAGGTTTATTAATATTACCTTTTGAATAGTTAGCGTTGGCAGTAAATGTGCTATTTGTTAGTGAAATAGTAACAGTTTGTGCTTGAGCATTAACATGAAAAAGAAATAATAGAAGTGATAGCATTAAGCAGGGTGCTTTCATGGTTGTTTTATCTGTATTTATTAGCTTCTTATTATGTCTTTTTTTATTGTATTGTTGCAACGATTTTTGTAGTTATTTTTTTGGGGGATTAGATGCCATTTAAACGTTTATTACACAGTGCAGTAACTGTTGGTGGTATGACGCTTATTTCACGTGTGTTAGGTTTCGTTCGAGATATCATTATTGCACGGATATTTGGTGCCTCTGTTGAAGCGGATGCATTCTTTGTAGCGTTCAAAATTCCTAATTTTTTTCGCAGACTAACGGCAGAGGGCGCTTTTTCACAAGCTTTTGTGCCTGTGTTGGCTGATGTGCGTCATAAAGAGGGGGAGACAGCAACACATCTATTACTCGATGCTGTTTGGACTCGTCTATCGTTATTTTTATTAACACTAACATTATTAGGTATAGTGTTAGCTGAACCTATTATGCTGTTGTTTGCTCCAGGGTTTGCGCACGATGCGCGTTTGCCTTTATCAGTTGATATGTTGCGTATAACTTTTCCTTACTTATTATTAATTTCACTGACTGCTATGTTGGCAGCTGTCTTAAACTCTTATTCTCGCTATTGGGAACCCGCATTTAATCCTGTCTGGCTTAATGTCGTAATGATTGCTGCTGTCTGGTTGTTAGCCCCCATGCTAGATGTACCTGCTATGAGTTTGGCATATGGTGTTTTAATTGCAGGTTTTATTCAACTTGCATGGGTGTGGTGGGCATTATCACCTATTGGTTGGCGACCACATTGGACGCTAGTAAAGCACGATGGTGTTAGTCGTATTTTACGCAATATGGCTCCTGCATTGCTGGGTGTAAGTGTTGCGCAAATTAACTTACTGGTATCAACGATTCTTGCTTCATTCTTAATAGCGGGTAGTGTGTCTTGGTTATATTATGCAGATCGTTTAATGGAGTTTCCTGTTGGTATTTTTGGTGTGGCATTAGCAACGGTTGTATTGCCAAGTTTATCAAAAGCAAGATCAGAGGAAAATTGGGATAGTTACAATAAAACACTCGATTTAGCATTGCGTTTAATTTGGGTAGTCGGTTTACCAGCGACGGTTGCTTTATCGTTATTGGCAAAGCCATTGATGTTAACTCTGTTTGGTTATGGCGCATTTACAACAACAGACGCAATCAATTCAGCACACGCATTAAGCGCATATGGTATTGGCTTATTAGGGTTTTTGGCTGTGAAAATCTTAGCACCTGCATTCTATGCACGAGAGCAGATGCGAGTTCCTGTGCAAGTTTCTGTTGTCGCATTAATTGTTAATTTAGTATTAGCACTGCTATTAATTGAGCCATTAGCACATATTGGTTTGGCATTAGCAGTCAGTGTTTCTGCTTTGCTCAATGCTGGATTGTTATGGTGGGCATTACGTCATAAAGGATTTTATATACCTGTTGTAGGATGGATGAAATTGTTAATGCAGAGTCTATTAGCTGTATTAGTAATGGCGCTTAGTTTGTGGTGGTTGCAATCAATTATTTTAGCTGATTGGAGTATAGCAATAGGATGGCAAAGGGCTGGTGCATTATTTGTTTTGATATTGACAGGGATGCTTAGTTACTCATTAGCATTGGTTTTATTTGGGATGCGTAAGAAAGATTGGCAATGATTAAAAGCCCCTGAATAATTCAGGGGCTTTTTTGACGATACTGTTATAGCCAGCGCGTTAATAAGTTGCGTTTACTCTTATCGATTTCAGCCGCTTTTTGAGCAGCATTTTCTGTTTCGGCTTGTAATTTGGCACGATATTCTTTGCGAAATGCGAGTACTTCACCCCAAGCAGCGAAAGCAGCGTCATTGTCAGCGTAGCTGTCCATTTTTTGTACTAAGGGTTGCACCGCGTAGTGCCCTAATTTAGGATAATAGTTAAGATGAACTGTATGTGTCTGTTCATCGATGGTCAGTGTTGTGAGTGGACCGATAACGACGTAAGGCATAGCTTGGCGTTCTTCCGCTGACCAACCTGTAGGAATGCTAATCGTTTCTGGCACGCTCAAAGGAATATAAATTTTGGTAAGCATCCAAGGCGTGAGTAGCACACCCATTGCCCAATTATCTTTAACATGCCAACCACGTATTTCTGCTTTAAGTTTATGATTGATACCCATCATGGCATCAGCGAAGTCATCGTTATAAAGTTGAGAAAAAGTTTTTTCGAGTAACTCAGGTAAGTCATTTAGGGCTGCTGAGTCAATAATTTCCCAGTTACTCATGCGCTAAACAATGCCTCTAGGCGTTTTGCCCAATCTTTATACAGTAACAAATCAGCATGAATACGCACAGCCGTGGTAAATTTGGGAATCCATGCGTTCATATCAGTTAACACTTCAGCAAGTAAGTCTTCTTGTTCGCGGTGCTGTTCAATTAAGTAAGCTAAAAATTGAAGTTCTGTACCCAAGAAATCAGCAGGTAATTCAGACTCTAACTGAAAATTGGCATCTTGATACCAATTTGCCATGCGCAAGACTGCTTCGCCCATCATTTGACCATCTGTCCAAACAGACTCAAAAGGTAAACAATCTGTTGTTGGGTGTCCGCTGATAAACAAACGTGTATGCTCCATCTGCCAATGGTCGAGCGATGTTTCTTTTAGTTGTATTAATGCTTCTGCTGATAACCAAGGTAGCTGTGGTGCCAACTCTTCAATCGCTGCCAATGAGTCTTCGCAAGGTTCGGCAAGCAAGCCAGAGAGGAGGTTTAATTCTTGTACAGATTCTGACATATCGGTTCCTTTAATAAAACAATGCCCAGCAGGTGCTGGGCATGTATCTGAGTGCTGATGTGCTATTCTACATCAAGCGACTTACCAAGGGTATTCGTAAACACCGCAAGCAAGCATATAATGACGAAGTAAGTAACCACCAACTAACACCATGCTCGCAGCAGCAATGATTGTTGTTGCACTATGAGAAATACGCTTAGTTAATGTTGCAACTTCAATGAGGAAAGGTATTACTAACCCAATCACAATAAAGCCCCATACCCAACCAGCACTACCCCAAAGTAGGTCACGTGTTACATAACCACCTTCTGAGCCTGCCAGTAAGTAGAAGTAGAATACTGAAATAATAACTAATTCAGCACCAATTAACCACGCATCAGTTGTTTCAAAGAAATGACGCAAAGCATGATCGTTTTCTTTGATAACCGCATACTGAAGAATTAACAAAGTAGCTAACGCAGTCGATGTTGCTGAAACCGTGAACAATACAGGAATGCCTGGATTATGCCACAGTGCCACTGCAGGCATAGACTGTAACAGTAAGCCTGTGTAAACAGCTGTTGCCACACCGTTAGCTACTGTAAACCAACCAATTGCTGTATGGTGCTTAGCACATAAGCCTTTAACCCACTGGTAAATGCCCCAATTTTCGATGACCATAAAGTTTTTAGTTAATGGTAATGTGTACCATAAGCCACCGATCATCGCAAAGACGATAAACCACGTTCCCCATGCAATCCATGCATCAGGCTTGAATAGCACGCCCACAAAGACACGCCACACAGCCAAATGGTTAAGCAAGTGAATAAATAGCATAGCAGAACCAACTGCTAACATAACGAAGCCGACCCAGTTACCCCACCATGCTAACGAACGGTTTTCGGTACCGCCAGTTTTGAACATATGGGTTAAGGTAGAAACTGCCATAACCATCGCGCCCATACCACCTAAAAATAGGTAGACGGCGACCATCCAGTTCCATTGTTCTTGTACAGCATATGTCATGATTATGCCTCCTTACTTAAGTCAGTAATTTGTTCATTGCTAGCATGATGACCATGTGCGCCACCAATAGCTTCACGCGTAAAGAGTACTTGCTGAACGTGTACTGGAATGTAGTACACATTTGGACGTGTACCCAAGTGTGGAAGTAAAGGCTGTGCTAAGCCGCTCTTCACGATTTGTGTTACCTTGTCGTTTGGATTATCTAAGTCACCAAACATACGAGAGTTACCAACACAAGTCTCAACACACGCTGGTAGGCGACTATTTTCAACACGATCACGACAGAAGTTACATTTGTCTACAGAAGGACGTGTTTTCTTCAGTGTTGCTTCACCAAATACCGCTTTTTTCTCAGTATTTTCTTCATAGTGAATGCCATAACGTGCATCGTAAGGACAAGCCAAAGTACAGGCTTGACAACCCATACAGACTTCATCGTTAACATCCACAATACCTGATGCCGTTTGATAGGTTGCACCTGTTGGACAAACCGTCACGCACGGTGGGTTGTCACAGTGGTTACATAAACGCGGAAAGAACACACGACGCGCAGATTCGTCACTGTTGCCGTGTGAAACTTCTTCAACTGTTGTCCGCCACTTGCCCGCCCAAAACGGGGTTTGGTTTTCGACTGCGCAAGCAGCCATACAAGCATTACAGCCTGTGCAAGTATTTAGGTCAACGACCATTGCATAACGTGCCATAGCCTACTCCTTAAACTTTTTCGACTTTAATGGTGAACTCTTGCGAGCGGAAACCCGCTACAACAGGGTCAACCTTATAGCCAATGATTTTGTTAATCGCACTACCAAAGGCAGCGGCACGTGTGAGTGCTTTGTTTTCAGTACCAAATGAAGAGTACATAAAGACTGACTCAGGCTGTACCTGATGCGTTACATATGCCAAGCCTGTGAGCGACAATTCAGGAGATTCTAAGTTAGTTAGCTTAATTTCATCACCTGTTTTAACACCAATCTTGTCAGCACGTGCTGGATTAATCCAAATACCCGTGTAAACATCTTTCTTGAAAGTGTTAATTGCAGACAACACTGGATTGTTGGCATTGGTTGAGCCGTGCGATACTGTTGGAGACTTACCGTAGGTAAAGTAGAACTCGTTATCACCCAACTTAACGTCTTGACGTGCTTTACCCTTAATGCCCGATGGGAAATAAGTAGCAATCACACTAAAGTTAGGTTCGCGTGTTTTACCGTTGACACGTAGGCTATCGAAGAAACCAGAGTAGAATTCAAGACGACCAGAATCAGTTGGCACTGGCTTCTTACGTGGCATTGCAGACTCTTCTAGTAACTCATCCATGCCTTTAATGTAATGAACACCCTTATCACGCAATACTTGTTCAAAAGCTTCAGGCGTCATGTTAACTTCATGCGCAGCATTTTCCATACCGATTTTGCGATAAGCTGCAGAATAAGGTGAAAGATGCTTAGCTGCTTGGAATTCCGCAACATACTTTTTCGCTTTTTCAGCAGATAAACCCGCTAAACCATCAATCATCTTAAAGTACATATCAACGCCTGCTGACCCTGAAATAATCTCAGTCAGGCGGAACATGATATCAGGTACTTCTTGCGTATCATACAGCGGATCAATCGCTTTAAAGCGTGTTGTTAACCCTAAATCTTGGTTTACGCCATTGCCATAAATAGCAGGTTCATCACGTTCTAAGTAGGTTGAGTTTGGCAAGATAACGTCAGCATATGCAGTCGTATCAGATGGCAACACATCCACACAAATAACCAAATTGATGTTTTTATGAACGAGCATCTCTTTCCAGTAAGTATCTGGGAAGTAGTGATGGACAGGGTTCGCACCGCTAATAAAGAAAGCTTTTGTTAAATAAGGCTCACCGTTAAACATGAGTTTGCCTTCAACTGTCTCACGAATACCCGTGTCAGACATGACTGGCAGGCTGACGTAAGGACGACCCGCAGCTTTTTCTTGTGCTGCAAAGGCAAAGCCCCAAGCTGGACGACCATGTGGGAAATTTTTGCCATCAGAGAAGACGCTAACAACCAGTTTAGCGAATGGCATACCAGCTGTTGTTGCCAATGGTTTACCAAGGTTAATGCCTTTTGCTTTAGCTTCAAACATATTGACTGCTTTTTCACGCATTTCGGCAGCGTTAACCCAACCACCCTTACAATCAATACCACCTGTAAGTGTTTGCAACATTGCTTGTACACGACGTAACATTTGGATGTTGTTGTAACGCGCCCCCATCCAACCTGGATCAATGATCGATGGCTTGATATGGCTAAATTCGTAAGCAATACGTTCGATATCAGCAGCAGGAATAGTCGTTGTTTGCGCAGCCCATTCTGGTGTGCAGTGTTCGATTTCAGCTAACTGTGCTTCGAATACCGTTGAGACAGGTTGACCATTAAACAACGTACCCTTAGGTAGCTTCATTGCTGGGATTACAGTTGCGCCAGAAGTGTCTTTGTCGTTGATGTTCGTGAAAGAAGGCAATGGACGAACTGAATGGCTTAAAGTATCCCATACCAAAGGCTCTTTCTTATCATTGAATAACATACGCCATTCAGCACCGTCTTTGTGTAATAAGAACGGTAAGTTTGTATGGTTAGTACAGAATTCATGATCATAATAGTCTTTTGCCATGATTTCACGCATCATTGCAATCGCAAAGTCTAAGTCAGTACCAGGACGGATACGAATCCACTCATCAGCTTTCGCTGCTGTTTCTGATAAGCGAGGATCTAAGACAACAATTTTTGCACCACGGTGTTTTGCTTCAGCTGCACGTACAACACGTGCAGTCGAAACAGCACCCATAGAACCATTGTTTGCAATGTACATAATGTAACGTGCATTATCAAAATCAGGTAGGATTTCGTCATGGACGTTGAAGTTACCTGTGACGGCATCGGTACCCAAGTGACCTGTAGTCACACAGTGTTGCATTGGAGAGGCAACAAGGTTTGGAATGGCGTTTGCCATTGCAAAAGGAACCGCCCAATTCATATAGAATACACAGTTTGTCCAGCCACCAACAGATGTCCATTCCCAAGGCTTGATACCCTTAGATTTGGCAGCGATATAAGCGTAAGCTTCTTCCCATGTCGCTTTTTTGAATTTCATCTCGCCGCGTTGAGAGCCTTCAATACGGATAAGTGGTGTTTTGATACGATCTGTATCGTAGGTTTGGAATACACCCGATTGACCGCGTGCGCAAGCACGACCACGATTCAATGTTGAATTAGCATTACCTTCAAGCTTCACAATGCGTGATTGTTCGCCATCTGTCAGCGTACGTACTTCGATATTACATAGCGAAGAACAGAAGTTACAGATTGTGTATGTAATTTTCTCTTTCATTTCGCCACGTTTAGCGTGTGCGAATTTAAGATCGGATAAAGACGGCAAACCAGCATTGGCAACTTGGCTGCCAACGATGCCGCTAAGACCAACAGCCGCAGAACCCTTTAAGAATGTCCGACGTGTCAGTTTTGGAAAGGACCAAGCCATGGTGCTACCCCTGATATTATAGTGAAATTAAGTCGTTTACTACTGTATCAAAATCATCATATCAGAGGAGAGTTAACATCTTATTTATTGATGTGGATTAAGAAAAAAAATGAACACTTGCTTAATCATAAATTAAACTAATAAAGTCGATTGTTTTTATTTATTAACTTGCCAGTGTCCCGATTTGCCGCCTTTTTTTTCTAATAGTTTGACACCAGAAATAGTCATACCACGGTCAATCGCTTTTGCCATATCGTAAATTGTCAGTGCTGCAATGCTGGCAGCAGTAAGTGCTTCCATCTCGATACCTGTTTGTCCATTAACGCGGCAAGTTGCTCGTATTTCAATAGCAGATTTGTCGGTGTGTGGTGTTAGCTCAACTGTTACTTTAGTAATCATCAGTGGATGACATAAGGGAATTAGCTCCCAAGTACGTTTGGCAGCTTGAATACCTGCAATGCGAGCCGTAGCTAACACATCTCCTTTTTTAAGTTGTGCTGATAAAATGGCTTCTAACGTACTCGGTAACATAGTAATCCATGCTTGTGCCGTTGCTTCGCGTTGAGTAGTGTCTTTATCGCCAACATCAACCATATGTGCTTCGCCCGTTGCTGTTAAATGAGTCAGTCCTGAGTTGTCGAGCATATCATTTGCCTATGTTTTATTGTCTAAATTGCGTAAAAGGAATAAAGGCAACACGATCACCTGGTTTAATGCTTGTACCTTCTTGTACCTGAATAAATCCTTCTGCCCAAACGGTTGATGCTAATATTGCAGAACCTTGGTTAGGATAAATTTGTGCTATGCGTTGTCCAAGTTGTGTTATTAAGCGCGCGCGTAAATATTCTCTTCTATCACCAGCACTAAAAGTAAAATCAGCAGTAACGGGTTCTGCTTGAATTGCGATATTGGGTAAGCCTTGTAAGCGGCGTAGGGCAGGCAAAGCAAACAGATGAAAACAAGTAAATGCAGCGACAGGATTACCAGGTAGTCCAAAAAAAGGCGTGTCTAGTACACGTCCAAATGTAAACGGTTTCCCAGGCTTCATGCGCACACGCCACGCATCAACGTGTCCTAATTGCGCTACGGCATCACGTACATGATCTTCTTCGCCGACAGAGACACCACCTGTGGTAATAATCGCATCAAATGCTGCTGCATCGCGCAGACGATTAACAGTATCAACTAGTGTATCAGCTACTACACCCATACTAATTACATTAAAACCCTGCGCACGTAATAACGATTCAAGCAGATAAAGGTTAGAGTTATAAATTTTTCCAGCTTCGGCTGGCTGACCCGGTTCAATCAGTTCACTTCCTGTTACCAATAAAGCAATAGATAAAGTTCGATAAACGGGGAGTTGTGCAATACCAACACTGGCACACAATCCAATCGCAGCTGGAGAGAGGCGTGTGCCAGCTTCAAGTAGTATTTCTCCTATTTGAATTTCTTCACCCTGTTGACGTACGTGTTGCCCTTTTTTGATAGGTATTAAAACCCGAACGATATCGCCATCAACTCGTGTTGATTCTTGCATAACAACTGTATTTGCGCCTTCAGGCAACATAGCACCTGTAAAAATACGCGCTGCCTCACCCTCATTTAATTTTTGAGTTGGTACGCTGCCAGCTGGAATGCGTTGTGTAATATTAAATGTTTGCCCTTCGTTGATATTGTCATTAATAGCAAGTGCATAGCCGTCCATCATAGATAAGTTCGCAGGAGGTGATTCTATGCTGCTTGTAATGTTTTCAGATAATACACGCCAACTTGCCACGTGTAGTGAACAGTATTCAGTTTGAGCAATATGAGTAAGTTGAGAGAGCAGTTGTTCTTGGGTTTGTTCGACTGTCAATAGTGCATTATGCATGACGATACCTAGCATTAAAAATAACAAAGGACATTATAAAACAAGGAAGCGGTTAAAAACTATGATTGCCAACGTTTCAGTGCTGTCTCATCACTTTCTCTGGCATCAACCCAGTGTGCGCCGTTGGGAGTGGTTTCTTTTTTCCAAAAAGGTGCTTGAGATTTCAAGTAATCCATAATAAACTCAGCTGAAGCAAAGGCTGCATGACGATGTGCGCTGGCAGTAAGTACTAAGACAATTTGTTCTGTCGGATTAAGCTCACCAACACGATGAATAATAGTAACACCTTGCAGTGACCAACGATTTCGTGCTTGCTCTGCAATATCAGCTAAAGATTTTTCGGTCATGCCTGCATAATGTTCTAATGTCATAGCAGAAATCTTGCTGCCTTCATTCAAGTCTCTCACTAAACCAATAAAGGCAGTAATCGCACCAATTGCTGCATTTGATTGACGCAATTGCAGCAATTGAGCATTAACATCAAAATCTTCTGTTTGTACTGAAATATAAATAGGAATGAGAGACATGCTAAAATCAACCACCTGTTACAGGTGGGAAAAAGGCAATCTCATCGCCAGCTTTTATCGATGTTTCACGTTTTGCCATTGTTTGATTAACGGCAATTTGTAAACGTGAGTTTTGGCGAAGCTGCTCATCCCATTCTTGCCCACGTTGTGCCAGTAGATCGAGTAATTCAGATACAGTTGTCACTGGCTCACCAATGACTTCATCCGCAAGACTTAAATTCTCGCGCAATGATGCAAAATAAAGAACACGCACCATTAACCCCCTAAGCTGACCATTTGACGAAACTGAATATTATGTCTGTTTTCATTGAAATGATGACGCTCAGGTTTGCGTGCAATGGCAGCAATAATAATATTTTTCAATTCGTCATCGCTAACACCAGTGCGTAAAGGGGTACGTAAATCAACAATATCCTCTTGTCCTAAGCATAATGCTAGCTCACCACGAGCAGTGAGGCGCACACGATTACAGGTCTCACAAAAGTGCTGTGAAACGGCTGAAATAACGCCAATTTTTGCTTTACTGCCACTAATTCGATAAACACGAGCAGGCCCTGCTTCTTGCTTATCGAGCATTGGTAACAAATCACTACCAACATGCGCTTTGAGTTTTGCTAAAATTTGATCACTACTGATATGTTCATTCATAACACTAATACCAGCAGAGCCAATGGGCATTGTTTCGATAAAACGTAGGCTAATACCCTTGGCAATAGCATAATCGAGCATGGCTGGAATATCATCAAAATTGGTATTTTTCATGACAACCATGTTAACTTTAACTGGTGTCATGCCAACTGCAAACGCAGCATCAATACCTGCTAATACTTTTGTGAGATTACCACCGCGTGTAATGCGTTCAAACTTAATGGGATCTAAGGTATCAAGTGAAATATTGGTGCGCGTGACACCTGAATCTTTGAGCAGTTGCGCTTGTTCACCAAGACGTTCGGCATTAGTCGACAAGGCAATGTCTTTTACGTTAGGCAGTGCGCTAATTTGTGCTACAAGTTGGTGCAGATTTTTACGAATCAATGGCTCACCACCCGTTAAACGAATTTTCCATACACCTAACTCAGAAAAAACCTTAATAACGCGTGTAATTTCATCATAACTTAAGTATTCGGTATGATTACCTTCTGGGTGAGCACCTTGTTCTGGCATACAATAACTACAACGATAGTTACATTTATCGGTAACAGAAACGCGTAAATATTCAATTTTTCGTTGAAACGGATCAATGAGTGTTGTCATAGTCGTAACCCCAGAAAGGCTTAATGCCTTGTTGTTTTATTATAGGTTAACATCATTGGGAAGTTATGAGGTGCTAACCTATAATAAAAATGATATGTGCTTAATAGTAAAATGCTCGCAAGGAAACTTGCGAGCATTTTAAAGTGGTTATTGGTCAGATTTACCAACACCAGCTGCAATATCAACACCATCTGGGCGCTGCAGTACGTTGTACTGAGGTTTGCCATCTGGGCCAATAATAACAGTTGTGTACTTGTTGATGTTGCCTGTACCGTCACCGACAAGTGCAGAATCACAGTTAGTCATACAACGTACATTTTTAACAGCAGGACGGTCATCACAGAAGAATTTATCTGCGTTTGGCATGTCCTTGTTAATTTTTAACAACATATCAGAATCGATGAATGTTTTTTCATCAATTTTCTTGCCGCCATCGTAGGTTAACCCTTCAGAGAAAGCTAAGAAACCAGTAATACCTAAATAACCAGCATCACCAATCGTTTCACTAACAGGACCAAAGAAAGGCATAGCACGCTTTAAGTAGTCATGTAATGAAGTAATGAACGGCCAGTAGTTACCCAAAGTACGGAATTTGTTTGGCTCTTTAGGATCATCAGAAGATAAGTCCATAGAACCACCGACTAATGGTAAGTAACCTTTAGCACCTTCAGCAAATTCACCGTGACACATTGCGCAATAAGCTAAATAAACTTTTTCACCTTCGGCAACAGTCATGCCAACGCCTTTAGCAGGTAAACCTTCACCGTCGTTATAGGCGTTAATGTCCCATTTTTTCAAAGCGCTTTCAGAGATCGGTTTACCATAACCAAATGTAGCTTGATCAGATGATAAGTTACGTTTAGCATTTTCCCAAATAGTGTTAAATGCAGTTGGCGTTTTACATTCCGCCTTACCACGGTTACCACCATCAATTTTGTCATCAACTTCAGAAGAGTAAGGGTGCTTACCATCTTTAGTGTGACGCTGTTCAAATGTACCGAATTCTTTACCATGAAGTTCAGCATCTAGGTAGCGATGCGCAGCATCACCTTTACCATATCCGCCATAAACATCAACAATAATGTCTTCCATCGACTTGGTTGGTGCAACAGCGGTTGTTTTGCTTGCTTCAGCTGCCGTTGTTGCAGCTTTAGCATCATCATTGCAGCCAGCTAAACCGAATAAGGTGGTGGCAATCGCCACGCTCAGCAATGTTTTATTAGTACTGAACATTTTCAATCTCCCCAGCACGGTCGCTCTTCCAAGCATGTACACGCCACGTTACCATAGCAGTACGGTGATAAACACCGTTAGTACCAATCGCATTACGCATCTGTACCATTGGTGGCTGAACATAACCTGTTTCATCGGTTGCACGGCTCATCAAGAAAATTTCTGAACCATCCCAGTCGAATTCAAGCTCAAAACGAGTCCATGCTTTAGGCAAGGCAACTGATGTGAACTTAGCTTCTTTCCAGTTTTTACCGCCATCAGTAGAAATGTCAACGTGTGTAATACGACCACGACCAGACCATGCAATACCTTTAGCAACATAACGACCTGGACCTGACATTTTGAAGTCTGGAGAAGGATAGGTAATAACTGAGTTAGTTTCCATTGTCCACGAGAAACGCTGAATTTTACCATTAGGCATTAATTCAGAGTACTTAGAAGATTCTTCACGGTGGTGAAGTGGTTTATCAGTTACTTTAATGCGACGTAGGTATTTCACCCACATGTTACCTTCGCAACCTGGTACAACCAAGCGGATTGGGTAGCCTTGACCTGGACGTAAGGCTTCACCGTTCATAGCGTAAGCAACCATACAGTCGTCTAGTGCAATTTCCATTGGAATAGAACGAACTAAACCAGATGCATCAGCACCTTCTGGTAATAACCAACGACCTTCTGGCTTAACGCCTGCTTCTTTTAGAAGCACAGACAAAGGAACACCAGTCCATTCAGAACAAGACATCATGCCGTGTGACCATTGTACAGAGTTTACCTGCACGCCTTTCCATTCTAAAGCACCGTTAGCAGGACACTCTAAAAAGTACACACGAGAAACAGATGGCATACGCTTCAAATCATCCATTGTGAACATCAACGGACGTTCAACTAAACCGTGAATCACTAAACGGTGTGTTGATGGATCGATATCTGGCGCACCACCATGGAAACGGTCAAAATGCAAACCGTTAGGTACAATCGTACCATGCATGCTTTGAATTGGTGTCATAGAAATAGAAGCTAAGGTATCTGGTGTCAACCACTCCAGTGTACGCTTACGAACTTCGCTTTCGAACGGTGAAGGCATGCTGTAGGTAGTAGACATAACGCCCTTACCTAACATGCGACGTGCTTCACCGTCTTCTAATACTTCAGTGATTTCTTTTTTACCAGCGTATGGTTTTACCGCTGTTTTTGGGTCGTAGGCAGCTTCTGCTGCTTTGGTGAACATCACCGTACCCGCTACTGCCAAACCGCCTTTAATGAAAGCACGACGCGACTGCGTACGGCTTTCTTCGGTCTGAACAGCGACTTTTTCTATAGTCTCAGACATGAATTACTCCTTAATAGATGCCTTCTGCACCACGCCAATAGCCATTGACGACAACCCGCACTGCAGATCATGTAGCAAATGTTACTCGTTCTACAGCATATTAGCAACTGCTTAAGTATTGAATTTTTGAGGGCTTGATAAGATAATTTTATGACTAAATTATTATGTACTTAATCATTACTAAGATTTTCCCAGCTTCCTTCAATTAAAACATTAACATCATCACCACTAATATAAGCTTGATGGCAAGATTTTTTGGCTTGTTCAAAAGTATCTTCAATTGTTTTTCCACTCGTAAGCGGAATAATACCCGTACAGATACGCCATGCAGGTAAGTTTGTATCAGGGTAGTCTTCATGATAAGACTTAATTTCTTTAATAAGTTTTTGTGTAACTTTTTGGGCGTGCGCTAAATCACAACCGCGTAATAATAAGCTAAAACAATCCATATCAGAGCGCGCTAACAAATCACGCTGACGAATATGCGGTGATAATAATGCAGCAATATCTGTCATAAGACTTTCGAGCTGCTCTGGATGTACCAAACGAAGGTGCTCTGTTTTAATGCCAGTAACTTGAATTTTAACTAAACTATGTGGGTTTGCAAGGTTTTTTTGCTCTAATAATGGCGCAATTTGCTGTATAAGCATAGCACGATCAAGTAATCCTGTACTTTTATCACGTGTAGTAACTGTTGTAAGTTTAGGACACCAAATAAGCGCAATGTTAATTTCACCTGTTTCTGTCGGTAAATAAATTTTTCGTACATCATCACCGCAAATAAAGCTCGTTTTGAGTGCTGTATTGTCAATTGGTTTTAAACAAACAGCTTGTATATTACTTTCATCTTGCTCATTTAGCACAAGTTGTTCGTGTAGTTGTTGGTTAAGTAGGGTCTGACATGTTTGTCCAAGTGTGGCGCAGGCAGCAGGGTTGGCATGCAGGATAAGACCATTTTTATCAGTTAAAATAACAGCTTCATCAAATGCGTTAATTAGTAATATTTCTCGCTTTTGAACGTTATTAGTGCTCATTCTTTGTACGCCTTTTTATATACTATTGCGGTAGTTTACACCAAAGTAGGGATATAAATGCAAGGGCTGTAATCGCAGAAAGTGTTTATAATGTTTCGTAATACAATTAATGCATTTTACAGATGAGGAAGCGGTGAAACAGGTTAAAACAGCTATCGGAAAATTGCCCGAACCAAATGAGGAACAGCGACTTCTTAGTGAACGTTTGGCGCAACGTATTAAGCGCAATTTATATCATGATGAAGGCTTAAGTTTTGCACGTTTTATGGAGCAAGCATTGTACACGCCTGCATTGGGTTATTACGCGAATGGATTGGAAAAATTTGGTGCTGATGGTGATTTTATAACAGCACCTGAATTGTCTCCTTTATTTGGGCGTTGTGTTGGAAGGCAAGTATCTGAAATATTGATGCGATTAGTTGGTGGCTCTGTTCTTGAGTTGGGCGCTGGATCAGGGGTATTAGCAGAAGCAATGTTATTAGAGTTAGCATTGTTAGATACTTTGCCTAAGTTCTATTTTATTTTAGAGCCGAGTGCTTCTTTGCAAGCAAGGCAAAAAGAGCGATTATTAGCAAATTTACCTCAGCATTTAATCCAGCGTCTTGTTTGGTTAGATACTTTGCCAGAGTCGTTTGTTGGTGTGATAGTTGGTAATGAAGTTGTTGATGCTTTACCTGTAGAGGTTGTGCGCTTATTACCAAACGATGCACAACAGGCTTTTGTCCGTTGGGATGATACATATTCTAAATTTGATTGGGATTGGCAACCTATTGTTAATCCTAGTTTGCAAGCCAGTGTTAATCAGATTCGCTCAGTTGTCGGTGAGGTAAGTTCGCGTGGTTATATTACGGAGTTACGTCCTGTTTTATCCGCATGGATGGCATCATTATCAGAATCGTTGAATGTAGGGGCTATTTTACTGATTGACTATGGTTATTCTCGTCAAGAATACCTAACACCTACGCGTTGGATGGGAAGTTTGCGAGCGCATTATCGCCAGCGTGCACATAATGATCCTTTTTGGTTTCCTGGGTTGCAAGATTTGACAGCACATGTTGATTTTAGTGCATTGGCAGAGGCAGGGTTTTTAGCTAACTTGTCGCTGGCAGGCTACACAACACAGTCTAATTTTTTATTATCTATTGGTTTGTTAGATATGATTGATGTTCATGCTGATGTATTAACACATCTTAAGTTAGCACAACAAATTAAAACATTAACAATGCCAGATGAAATGGGTGAAAACTTTAAAGTTATACTGTTTTCTAAAGGGGTTAAAGGGGCGTTAAATGGGTTTTTATTGCGTGATTTAAGAGATAATTTATAAAATAGGCATGCTGTTTGCTTTATTGTAGAAATAGACGCTACTTTAAGGGCAAAAATCATGAATTTATACGGTGTATCACAAACTCAAGAAATTGAACGTTTAGCAATAGGCTCAGGTTTATCAGCTTTGTTATTGATGAAGCGTGCAGGTTTTATTTCTTTTTCTTTAGCACAAAATTGGTTTCCTCGTGTTAATCGCATTTATGTGCTTTGTGGTGCAGGAAATAATGGGGGGGATGGTCTTGCTTTTGCACAATATGCGCGATTGGCAGGATGGCAAGTTGACGTAGGATTAGTTGTACCCCCTTCAGACATAAAGTCAGGTGAGTCATTAGCGATGCTTTCTGAGTTAGCTGCTTTAGGGGTTATGGCAAATCCATATGATCCTAAAGTTTGTGCTCAAGCAGATTTAATTATTGATGCCTTGATTGGTATCGGGCTAAAAGCGCATTTGTCGCCAGAAGCAACAGCATTGATTGCCAGTATTAATGCATTTAAGAAGCCTGTATTATCACTTGATGTGCCTTCTGGATTAAATGCAGATACAGGTATGTCTCATGGTGAAGCAATTATCGCTAAACGAACAGTGACTTTTTTAACGCACAAGCCTGGTTTAGTAAGTGCAGATGGCTCTGATTTGGCTGGTGATGTTCAAGTTGAACAATTAGGTGTGCCTCAGTTTATTTTTGATCAAGTTCGCCCCGCTTCTAAACTGCTTAATATTGAGCAAACGGTAACAGGATTAGCAGCACGCAAAAAAAATGTACATAAAGGCATGTTTGGTCAAGCATTGGTTGTGGGTGGCGATTCAGGCATGTTAGGCGCCGTAATGTTAGCTGGTCAGGCTTGTGCACATGCAGGTGCGGGTGTTGTTCGTGTGATTACGCGTAGTGAGTCAGCGCCTTGGGTGACAATGAAATGTCCTGAAATTATGGCATATGGCGAACGTCAATTAAGTGAGTTTATGGATCGCACTAATGTAGTTGCAATAGGACCTGGTTTAACAAATAATGCTTGGGCAAGAAAATTGTGGCAACAGGTTTTGTGTTCGGATAAAATTAAGATTGTCGACGCAGGTGCATTGCGTTTGTTAGCTGAAGCACCAGAACATCGTGATGATTGGATTTTAACACCGCATCCTGGTGAAGCAGCTGTTTTGTTGGGTGTGACAGCACAAGAAGTACAGCAAGATAGATTAGCAGCAGTGGTTGCATTGCATAAAAAGTTTGGTGGTGTTATTGTGCTCAAAGGTAGTGGTACTTTGGTTTATGATGGGCAAGAAGCGCAAATTTGTGACTTTGGTGATGGTGCATTAAGCACTGCGGGCATGGGTGATGTGTTATCAGGTATTATTACTGCCTTAGTTGCGCAAGGTGTCTCGTTAACACAAGCTGCTGTTGAAGGTGTGATGATGCATGCTCGTGCTGGGGAGTCTTTGGCAGAACAAACGCGTGTCGTTATTGCATCAGATGTGGTAAGTCATATTGGTCGCCATAATATTAAGGGCTAACCAAAAAAAAATAAGGGTAAAAAAGTACTTTTTCGGGTGCATTTTTACGAATATTGAGCAATACTATTGCCTTGAAGAAGTTAAAAAAACTTCATCGTAATAACAGGAGATAAGATAATATGAAAAAATGGATGGCAATTGCTACCGCAGCATTAACGTTGGGTGTTGCTCAGTCAGCCTCTGCAGGTTGGAATGATAGTTGGGGTAATGGCTCTAGCGACTATCCAACGTGGACACCTATGTATTGGATGGATGAAATGTTTAATACATTTGATAATAATGATTTTGGTGGTGGTAACTCTCCTTGGGGTTGGAATCGTGGGAATCGTGGTGGCTACAATAATAATTACTATCCACAGCAAGGTTATGGCTACCCTCAAGGTGGTTATCAGTATAGTCCATATGGTTATGCACCACAACCTCAGCAGCAACAAGCACCTGCTTATCAGCAGAGTCCATATGGTTATATGCCATACGGTTATGCACCGCAGCAAAATATGCCCGCAGCACCTGTTAATCGTTAATAGCGTAGAGACTTCAAGTCTTGATGTATATCTGCGTAAAAACAGCCCTCATTTTGTAGGGCTGTTTTTAGTTAAAGGTAGTTAAAAAGTAATAGATACTAAGTAATTAGGCGTAGCAGATCGTTTTTAAGTTTGTAAACTCAAGTAATCCCAAACGCCCCATTTCTCGTCCTAAGCCAGAGTCTCCAACACCACCAAAAGGTAAGCGAGGGTCTGAGTGCATTAAGTCATTTACAAACGTGCAGCCACTGTGCAGGCTCTCTGCCAAGGTTTGTGCTGTCGTACCATCGGCGGTAAAAACAGTTGAACCTAACCCAAACCGACTAGCATTAGCAAGCGATAAGGCGTGAGGAATATCACTTGATTTACTAACCGTTATTACAGGTCCAAAGGTTTCTTCATCAAAGGCAACCATTCCTGGTTGAATGTCAGCAAGTAAGGTGGGGTAGTAAGCAGAAAGCGTATTTTCTACGGGACTGCCACCACAAAGTAGACGCGCTCCCTGTGCTGATAGGGTGGACATTACCTGTGTATGAAGTTCGTCGCGTAAGTCAGGGCGTGCCATAGGGGCAATATCTGTATGCTCATCCATGGGATCACCAACTTTCAGTTGGCTAATGCGTGTATATAATGCATGTACAAAATCGTCATAATGATAGCGATCGATAATTAATCGTTTAGCAGCAATACAGCTTTGACCACTATTAGTAAATCGAGACTTAATTGCAGTATTTAATGCTTTAGGTAAATTAGCGTCTTCAAGAACAATAAACGGGTCTGAACCACCAAGCTCAAGTACGACCTTTTTCAGTTCTTGTCCTGCAATACCCGCTACAGCACGCCCTGCTTTTTCACTACCTGTTAAACTAATACCGCGAATTAGGGGGTGACGAATTAGACTTTCGATGCGGCTACTAGGAATGAGCAACGTTTGAAATAATCCTTGCGCAAAACCCGCTTCTAAAAATAGTTTTTCGATAGCGAGAGCACATCTTGGCACATTGCTAGCGTGTTTGAGTAATACCGTATTGCCTGCCAAAATGGCAGGAACAGCAGCACGAATGACTTGCCAAAATGGAAAATTCCACGGCATAATCAACAGAATAATACCCAGTGGTACAGGTTGAACAAAGCTTTTTTTAGCTTCTGTAGGGATCTGTTCTGGTTCTAGCCATGCAACCCCTTGCTCTGCATAAACATCACACAAAAAAGCACATTTATCGATTTCAGCCAGCGCTTCACGATAAAGCTTACCCATTTCTTGAGTAATGAGTAATGCAAGACTTTCTCTTTGAGTGCGTAATAATCCTGCCAATGCAATAATCGGCTCTATACGTGCAAAAATAGGAACATGTACAGGCCAGTGGCGAAAAGCGAGACGCGCTTGATTTAATGCATTAGTAATGTGTGCACTGTCGTGTTGAGGGTAATTGGCAAGCGTTTCACCTGTCCATGGATTAGTTGAATATTGCATAATTATCTTCCATTATTGTAAGTTTAGAGTTTTTTAACTCTGTCCATTAGATATTGTTATGGTGTTGTTGTGACGAGGGAGTTTTAGTTCGTAAGTCTAACACGGAGTTGTACTAAGTCATCATAGCTGAGATTTTAATCTTAGAGCTTCTGCTAAAATTATTTTGAAAAATTTTATGGTGAACTTTGGTAAAGCAGGATATTTTACTAGCTATAGAGTGAGGTGGACTGAAAACTGAGTTACAATGTAAAAATATTAAATTAAAAGGAGTGTAGCGTATGACAGTTGGACGTATTATTAATATGGTTGCTGGTATGATGGTGATGTTTAGTGTGCTATTGGCTCATATGGCAGGGACGATTGATATCACGCAACCTAATTGGTTATGGTTAGCATTGTTTGTGGGTTTTAATCTGTTTCAATTTAGTTTTACAGGTTTTTGTCCAATGGATGTTATTTTACGTAAGCTAGGTGTTAAGACTGAAGCAGAAGCAGCTGGCTGTGGTTCTGGTGGTTGTGGAACACATTAATTTGCTGTGCGCAATAAAAGCCCTATCAGATGATGGGGCTTTTTTTTGAATAACAGAAGGAGTTAACGATGTCTGAGTCTTGTTGTCATCATCATGGTGCGTCTTTACCGTCAGATGTGGATCATCTTTTTAATAATAACCGTGCTTGGGCTGCCAAAATGGTCGAAAAAGATCCCGAGTTCTTTATGCGCCTTAAAAAGGTGCATGCGCCGGAGTTTTTATGGATTGGCTGCTCTGATGCGCGTGTGCCAGCAAATGAGTTAATTGGTTTGCCCTCTGGCGAAGTGTTCGTACATCGTAATATTGCCAATCAAGTGTTAGCAGCGGATATGAATTGCCAATCGGTGGTTGAGTACGGTGTTGAGGTGCTTAAGGTGAAGCATATTGTGGTGATGGGGCATTATGATTGTGGTGGCGTGACGGCCGCAATTCATGGCGGTGCGCCTGACATGGTTGATCATTGGGTGCGTCCGATTCGCAAGTTGTTTTTTCGTCAGCGTGACGAAATGACGG
>CAMCGI010000007.1 GCA_945874205.1 Francisella tularensis subsp. holarctica | reverse complement strand
GATGACAATGAAATTGAACGTCACGTAATCGGTGAGATACTTGAATCATGGGGTGCGAATCCAATCCTTTGCTCAAGTGGAGAAGAAGCACTCGTACAGATTAAAAATAATAATTTTGACTATCTGTTAATCGACTGGAGGATGCCGGGATTGGATGGACTCGATGTGATTGAATACATCCAACACCAACCCAATTCAACCCATGCTAAGATCATTATGGTCAGTGGCGCAGCAAAAGAAGAGCTACTACAAAAAGCAAATGAACGCCATATCCTCCTTGATAAAGTGCTACACAAACCAGTCACCTCATCTATCCTGATGGAAGCACTCATCAATAAAGAAAAAATGTTAGAAAACTTTGAATATAGTGCATCTGATACGCTACGCTTTGCAGGGAAAGTGCTTGTCGCAGAGGACAACGAAGTCAATCAACTTGTGGCGCGTGATCTACTTGAAGGAATGGGACTAGAAATCGATATTGCCAATAATGGCGCAGAGGCTGTTAAAAAATCACTTGCAAAAAATTACGATCTAATCTTTATGGATCTTCAGATGCCCATCATGGATGGATTTACAGCAGCAAAAAATATCCGAACCACTAATACTGCCATTCCAATTATTGCGCTCAGTGCAGCCGTAATGGAAAAAGACATGCAACTGACAGCAGAAGCAGGCATGAACGGACATCTCGCCAAACCGATTGATGTCCATGAGCTGCAAATGGTATTAACACGCTACCTAACCAAAACAGGCATAGCGACAAAAGAAAAACTTGATCAAGACACAGCAATCGAAGGCATTGATATGCCTCGCCTGCAAAAGCAATTTAAGCAAGAACGTATTCTTAGCTTTCTCAAAACCTTTGCTAATACTCAAGGTGATGTGTGCAGCAGGCTACAAAAAGTTGAGCTAAACGGCAGTGAGTTTAAAGAAATCATTCACGCGCTTAAAGGGGTCAGTGGCAGTCTTGCTATTGCTAAGGTTTATGAGCTTACAATAGCCATTGAAAAATCAACAGATCAAAATACCACCCTAGAAATGTTAGAAAGTTTGTGTCAAGAAATGCACTTGATCATTCATTCGATTAATCGCTCTTTCCCTATCGAAGAAGTAAAAATAATATCTGTATCACAAGCAGAAACCTTAATATTAATTGATAACATATTAGCTATCTTAAACGACAACTTATTAATAAGTGACAGTGAACTTCGCACATTTATCGCTGTTATTAAACCTGTTACATCAGATACGATAAGCAAACAAATCTCTGATGCTATTGAAGCATTTGATTTTAAGACGGCAATTATGACAATTCAATCATTGAAGGATAAGCTTGATGCATACTAAACCATCTATACTGATCGTTGATGATGAGCCAGTCAATCTAAAACTTGCTGCAGTGACACTGGGTGAGTATTACGAATTGCATTTTGCGCGCAGCGGTGAAGATGCACTCTCGTATCTGCAAAATAATACAGCCGATATTATCTTACTAGATATCAAAATGCCCAGAATGAATGGCTTTGAAGTGGCGCAAGCATTGCGCAAGCACGAAAAAACGTCAGAAATCCCAATCATCTACCTGACATGTGATAACTCTGAAGAGACGATTGAAAAAGCCTTCGATACAGGAGCAGTCGATTATATTGCTAAACCGTTTCGTGAAAAAGAGCTACTTGTCCGTATTAAAAACAGAATTGAAACAGAAACGCTTAAACAAACACTCAAAAAGCAGCGTGAAGAGTTTAAAACCATTTTTGATATTTCAAGAGATGGCATTGCTATCCTCGACCTTGACAGTAATTTTCTCGATTTCAACGATGCCTATCTTGCCATGACTGGACTTAGTCGCAAAGAACTGTTATCCACTTCGTGCGCTGCATTATCTATTACTGAGGATTATGAACGCGCGAAAAATGCAATGCAGCGTACATTCGAAACAGGGTTTGTCGAATCGTTTGAAAAAACCTGTGTCGTCAAAAATAATAAACATCTTGTCATCAGAATGGCACTTTCGTTAATGCCCGATAAAAAACGGATTATGGTCAGCACAAAAGACATAACCGATATTCGAGATCATCAAGAACAACTCGAATTCATCGCTAACTTTGATCCGTTAACAAAACTGCCTAATCGTGCATTGTTTTCCGACCGAATTAAACAAAGTATTGCCAATGCGCATCGTAATAATCAAAAAATTGCGATCGCTTATCTCGACTTAGATGGATTCAAACAGGTAAACGATGGTTATGGGCATAATACAGGCGATATTTTACTGATCGAAGTAGCCAAACGAATGCAACAAGAATTACGAGAAGGAGACACCCTCGCACGCTTGGGTGGTGATGAATTTGTTGCCATTCTTAATAATCAGAATAATGAAATCGATACCTTCTCTATCTTAAATCGTCTGCTCGATGCCGCATCCTCACCTATTAATATAGAAGATAAGCTCATCGTTGTTTCAGCCAGTATTGGGGTAACTTTTTATTCAAAAGAGTATGATATCGATGCTGATCTTTTGTTACGACAAGCAGATCAGGCTATGTATGAAGCAAAACTGCGCGGTAAAAATCAAATAGTTGTATTTGACGATATTTCAACTATTTCTAATCAAATGGGTGAAAATGCCTCGGCAATCAAAAAGGCACTAACCAAAAACGAATTTATACTGTATTACCAACCTAAAGTTAATATGAAAAGTGGTGAAGTGATCGGGGTGGAAGCATTAATCCGCTGGAATGATCCTAAGCGAGGCATCGTCTACCCAGATGACTTTTTACCTATTGTAGATAACCGTCCGTTAATGTATGAAATTGATCAATGGGTTTTTAATGAAGCCTTATCTCAACTTAGCCTATGGCAGATTGATGGATTGGATACAAAAGTGGGTATCAATATCAGTGCTTACACATTAAAACAGCCTAATTTTTTCTCTTTGATTGATGATACTCTTGCCAAATACCCCAGTATTAAGCCCTATCAGATCGATATCGAGATACTCGAATCCAGTTCGTTACACGAAATTGAAGAAGTTCGTCAGATAATAGAAAAACTGCATGAGCGTAATATCACCGTTTCACTGGATGATTTTGGAACTGGCTATTCAACCCTCTCCTACCTTAAAAAACTAGGCATTGACACACTCAAAATCGATAAAAGTTTTGTCTTAGATATATTGCATGATTCTGGTGACTTAAGCATTGTTGATGCCTCGGTTGGTCTTGCTGAAGCATTCAAAGCAAAACCACTTGCAGAAGGTGTTGAATCGATTGAACATGGCATTGTGCTTATCCAGCTAGGATGCCTATTGGCGCAAGGATATATTATTTCTCGTCCGATGAGTGCTGATTTACTCCCTAAATGGGTTAAAGCGTGGAAATCGCCAAAAAGCTGGCAAGAGGTACAATCATGAGAATTTCGGTCAATCGATTTTTATCTTTTGGAGTATTGCTTGGTACTATAATGGTGTTATCCCTTTTTTGGCTTGCTACCTCACTACTCAAAGAAATGCTTCAAATAACCGAACTATTTTATAATCACCCTTTTGTTGTTACCAATAATGTTCGAGATATTCGTAGTGATACGCGAACACTTTGGAAGTTGACAACAAAATCAGTTTATCAAAACGAAACGCCCGTCGATGCTTTGGTTTAATGGTCAGGTTTTCGATGGCATGACTTGCGCCATACATGGGCAAGTAGATTAATCCAAAATGGTGTCCCACTTCATGCGCTAATGGAATTGGGAGGTTGGCAAGATATAGACATGGTAAGAAAATATGCACATTTTTCTAGCAGTCATTTACTAGAATATGCAGAACTTTCAAGTTCGAAAAAAGGAGATAATGGTACAGTCAGATTTTGAAAATAAATAAAGCAGTAAAAATACTGCTTAAATTCATATAGTTAGTTGGTCGGGATAGCAGGATTTGAACCTACGACCCCTTGCACCCCATGCAAGTGCGCTACCAGGCTGCGCCATACCCCGAACATCTTTCCATTATAGTACTAATGCAGGGTAAAACTCAAGCTTCTAATTTATCCCATCGACTAATAGTTGATAAATTATGTCGCTGAAGCTTGCGCAATAGTGCTTTTAAATGCCCTTCTAGCTTTTCCAGATTTGCACTCGGCTTTTTAGCACGTGTTGTTGGCTTACTAACAGACACAACAACCCCTTCAGACGAGTTTTGCGCTTTAATTTTCATTAAAGCACCAGCCAACGTATAACCCTCTTTATGTAGTAAACGATCTATCTCACCAATAATGAGCAAGTCTTGACGCTGATAATAACGACGACCACTACGCTTTGTTGGCTGCAACATGGGCACAATCTGCTCCCAGTAGCGCAATACATGCGGCTTAATACTGGTTAATTGACTGATTTCCCCAATGGTAAAATATTTTTTATCAGGGATGACCATTTACTTACTCGTCTTAAACGTGTTTACCTTCATGAGATTCGATAACTGCACGTAACTTTTGCCCTGATTTAAAAGTTACGACACGACGTGCTGTAATCGGAACATCTTGACCTGTTCTTGGATTGCGTCCTGGACGTGGTGTTTTATCCCGCAATTCAAAATTGCCAAATCCAGACAACTTAACGTCTTCGCCTGTTTTTAGAATTTCACCAATTTGACCAAAAAATCTTTCAACAATTTCTTTTGATTCACGTCTATTTAAACCCAAAGTATCCGACAGCTTTTGTGATAACTCTGCTTTTGTAATTGTCATATTTACTCTCCTTTTATATACGCAATGATGCGCCTGTTTGCACACTTAGTGCAGCAATAATATCTGCTACACAGCTTTCAATTTCAGTATCCAATAATGTACGCTCATTATCTTGAAACCACAATGCAATTGCTAAACTACGTTGCCCTTCTTGCAAGCCCTTACCAGAATAGACGTCAAATAACTCACATCCTTGGAACCAATCACGAGATACACTCGCAATCGCTTGTTCAACATCAATGAATGGTACAACAACATCTAATACTACCGCAATGTCACGACGGACAATAGGAAACTTAGATAGTCCCACAAATGTGCTTTTTACTGGTGTTGCCGTCAATGGTAACAAATCAACTGTAAACAACACAGCTGGCACATCAATATCCATCGCTTTTGCTAAAGTAGGATGTAACACACCCACTAAGCCAATTTGCACACCTGCCAATAAAATAGCTGCTGTTTGCCCAGGGTGTAAAGCATCATGCTCGCCACGAACAAAAGTAACACTGCCCGTTATACCTGCTGCAGCTAAGACAGCCTGAACATCCCCTTTGACATCGTAAAAATCAACCGCACGCGTGTCTAACGCCCATTGCATAGTATGCGCACTACCGCAAGCAATACCTGCTAAGGTAGGAATTTGTACAGGCAAACCGCGCTCATCGATATCCGATAAAAAACGCAATCCTGTTTCAAACAAACGCACACGCTTTGCTTGACGATTTAGGTTATGACGTGTAGCACCTAACAATCCTGTCCATAAGCTCAGACGCATCTGACCCAAGGTCTCACTGATTGGATTGGCTAAATTTAAGCCTGTTAAACGCGGCTCAACCAGTGCTTGTTCTTTACCATCAACAAAACTATAGGTAATCGCTTCTTGATAGCCACGGGCAACTAATAATTGCTTTAGCTTCATTTCTTGCTGATTACGACCAGAAGGTAATACTGATGTAGCAGGTAACGGCAACTTAGGCAAATTATCCAAGCCGTACATACGTGCCAACTCTTCGACCAAATCGGCTTCAATTGCCATATCAAAACGCCACGAAGGCACAATCATATCCCAACCTGTCGCATTGTCTGTCACTTGCATTCCCAGACCAGACAGCAAACTCACCACTTGTGCATCAGGCAAGCTCACGCCTAATAAACGCTCGATACTACTACGACGTAAACTAAGTTTCGTTAATACATTACTGCTCGTCGCTACAGTCGTAACTGCGCTAATTTTAGCACCACCAATCTCAACTAATAGTGACAAAGCACGTGCCATCGCTAAAGCAGGCAATTGTGGATCAACGCCACGTTCAAAACGATGAGATGAGTCGGTATGCAAACCAAGCTTACGCGCACGACTAACAACTGCAGCTGGGGTAAAGTGCGCGCACTCCAACATCACACGCGTCGTATTGTCATCGACCGCAGTTTGGGCACCGCCCATAATACCTGCCAAGGCAATCACACCACGATTATCGGCAACGACCAGCATATCGGCAGCTAAGGTCACTGTTTTACCATCGAGCAACACGCAAGACTCGCTAGCAGTTGCCCAACGAACCTGCACATTGCCTTGTAGCTTATCCACATCAAAGGCGTGCATCGGTTGACCCAACTCAAGCAACACATAATTGGTCACATCAACCCATAATCCAAGACTACGTAACCCACTGCGACGTAAACGCTCTTGCATCCACAAAGGTGTCAGCGCGCCCTTATCCATTTCGACAATACAACCTAAATAGGTTGGGCAAGCCATGCTATCGACAACCTCAATCACTGGCGCAGAGAACAAGCTGGCAACAGGTAATTGTGCTGTTGGCGGTATTAACACTGCACCACTTAATGCAGATAAATCACGTGCCACACCCAACACACTCAAGGCATCAGCACGGTTTGGCGTTAACGAGACTTCAATGCTACTATCATTCAAATTCAAGGCAGTACGAATATCGGCACCGATGGTTAAATCAGTCGGCAAATCCCACAAACCGCTTGCTTGCCCTTCGATACCTAACTCACCCGCCGAACACAACATACCAGAAGATGCCACACCACGCAGCTTTGCATCTTTAATAGTAATACCGGGTAAGACAGCACCCACTAAAGCAGTTGGTGCAAACATGCCTTCTCGCACATTTGGCGCACCACAGACGATTTGTACTGGCTCGCCACGACCGACATCGACGCTAGTGACACGCAACTTATCCGCATCGGGATGCGGTGCAACCGTCAACACCTTACCGACAACCACACCAGAAAACACAGCTGCTGCTGGCGTTGTTTCCTCAACTTCTAGCCCTAAGTCATTCAGACGCGCACACGTCGCATCCAAATCCCATCCTGTATTGACCATTGAGGTCAGCCAATCAAACGAAAACTTCATTTTACAGCCTCCCCTTAAGCCTGAAACTGACGCAAAAAGCGTACATCGTTTTCAAATAACATCCGCAAATCAGGCACACCAAAACGCAACATCGCTAGGCGCTCAATCCCTAACCCAAAAGCAAACCCCGTGTATTCTTCAGGATCAATCCCTGCATGACGCAATACATTCGGATGCACCACACCACACCCCAATACCTCAATCCAACGTCCGCCCAATAGATTAGTCGCAATATCGACTTCAGCTGAAGGCTCGGTGAATGGGAAGTAAGAAGGACGAAAACGCACTTTCAAATTTTCATCATCGAAGAAGTGAATTAAAAAAGCTTCTAATAATGATTTTAACTGCGCAAAGTTCGCTGTTTTATCGACAACTAAGCCTTCAATCTGGTGAAACATTGGCGTATGTGTCTGATCTGAATCACAACGATACACGCGCCCTGGTGCAATAATGCGCAATGGTGGCTGTTGATGCTCCATAGTGCGCACTTGCACTGGCGAGGTATGAGTACGCAACAGCAAACCGCTATCAAAATAGAAGGTATCGTGCATGGCACGTGCTGGATGGGTTTCTGGAATATTTAAGGCTTCAAAATTATGAACATCATCTTCGATTTCAGGACCTTGCTCGACCGAAAAACCCAACTGAGCAAACCAATCGGTAATACGTGCAATGGTTAGTGTCACAGGATGCAAACTACCTAATTCAGCATCACGACCTGGCAAGCTGACATCTATCTGTTCTTTCGCCAATTTTTCCGATAAAGCAGCCACATCTAATGCCGACTTTTTATCATTCATCGCTTGCGTAATCGCACCACGCAAAGCGGTTACTTTAGCACCTAAAACTGGCTTTTCTTCAGCTGAAACTTGCCCTAACTGTTTGCTCAGCTCAGTTAATGCCCCTTTTTTACCAAAATACTGAACACGCAAGGCTTCAATTGCTTCTAACGTATTGGCAGTGGCAATATCAGACAATGCTGTTTGTAATAATTCATCCATTTGCATAGCGGATTCCATTGTTTTCGATTTCAATTTGCTAACACAACGATATGTTAGCAAATTGAAATAAAAGTTAAAGAAAAACAGGGGTCAATGACCCCCGTTTTTTATTCTGATAAAACCAGAATTAAGCAGCTAAAGCCGCTTGAGCTTGACGCGCAATGACAGTGAATGCTGCCATATCGTGAATAGCCATATCAGACAGTACCTTACGGTCAATTTCAATATTCGCTTTTTTCAAGCCATTAATGAATTTGCTGTAAGTCATATCCAAACTGCGCACAGCAGCATTGATACGCGCGATCCATAATGCACGGAACTGACGTTTTTTCTGACGACGGTCACGGTAAGCATATTGACCAGCTTTAATAACCGCTTGTACCGCTACGCGATATACATTCTTACGACGACCACGGTAACCCTTGGCTGCATCGATTACTTTTTTGTGACGGGCACGGGCGACAACACCACGTTTAACTCTTGCCATTTTTTAACTTCCTTTTCTAATACTTACGCGTAAGGCAACATCTGACGAACTGATGCAAGATCACTCTCGTGAACCATACCAGGCGCACGCAATTGACGTTTACGCTTCGTTGTTTTCTTAGTTAGGATATGACGCAAAAACGCGTGTTTACATTTAAAACGACCTGAGCCCGTTTTTGTAAAGCGTTTCGCAGCACCGCTTTTAGTTTTCATCTTTGGCATAACATTTTCCTGTTACATTTTTACTACGCATTAACGGAATGTGAGACTAGAGCACCGAGGAATGGCTCCGCGAGATATTTCACTCGCTCGTCTCGTTTTAAGTTTTCGCAGGAATAACCATCATCATCAACTGCCGACCTTCAAGTTTTGGCAATTGATCGATAACCCCTAATCCTTCGATATCGATCTGAATGCGTTCTAGCACTTTCAGACCCAGCTCCTTATGTGCAATTTCGCGACCACGAAACCACACAATAACCTTAATTCGGTCTCCCTCTTCCAAAAAGCGTTTCAGGTTGCGTAGTTTGACCTGATAATCGCCCTCCTCGGTTCCAGGACGGAACTTGAGCTCTTTAATCTGAATTTGTTTCTGTTTTTTCTTAGCTTCAGCGGCTTTTTTCTGCAACTGAAACTGAAACTTGCCGTAATCCATGATTCGGCACACAGGTGGTTCTGCTTGCGCAGCAATTTCCACCAAATCCATTTCTGCGGCTTCTGCGGCGCGAAGTGCTTCAATCAGCTTGACAATTCCGATTTGCTCGCCTTCGGGTCCAATTAGACGTACAGAGGATGCGCGAATTTCACCATTGATACGTTCCTTGCGGTTACTCTCTTCTGGTGCGGTACTACGCACGATAGGTCGCTTACTGATAACACTTACTCCTAAAAAAACACAAAAAATCTTAACCCATTAGCATTTATCATGCTGTTTTACGATGTTTTACCTTTTTGGGCAACATCTTGGCTAAGACGATCAACAAACTGAGTAATGCTCATATTACCCAGTGTTTCGCCACCACGTACGCGAATATTTACCGTATCCGTCGCACGTTCCTGCTCACCTACAACCAACGTATACGGAATACGTTGCATAGCATGTTCACGAATTTTATACCCAAGCTTTTCGTTTCTCAAGTCTAGCTCAACACGATAACCCGATTGACGCAATTGTGCAACCACTTTTTTCGCATAATCGTCAAAAACTTCAGATACAGCCAAAACAACAACCTGCAGTGGCGATAACCATACAGGAAAATTACCTGAATAATGTTCAATTAAAATACCACAGAAACGCTCTAACGAACCAAACAATGCTCGATGCAACATCACAGGACGTTTACGCGTACCATCATCTGCAATATAGGTTAAATCAAAACGATCTGGCAAACTCATATCGACTTGCAAAGTACCACACTGCCAATCACGACCGATAGCATCACGCAACACAAACTCTAATTTAGGACCATAGAATGCACCTTCACCAGGGAAAAGCGTATAAGCTAAGCCCATAGAATCTAGGGCATTGGCAAGTGATGCTTCTAATATATCCCAACTTTCATCCGAACCAATGCGATTTTCTGGACGCGTTGAAAGCTTAATATGAATATTTTCAAAGCCGAACTCTTTATAAATATCCAATACCAAAGCAACGACATCTTGGCACTCTTGCGACACCTGATCTTCAGTACAAAAAATATGCGCATCATCTTGAGTAAAATGACGTACACGCATCAAACCGTGTAATGCACCCGATGGCTCATAACGGTGCACTTTACCAAATTCCGCCATGCGCAATGGCAAATCACGGTAACTTTTTTGTCCATGTGCATACATGAGCATGCCACCGGGGCAGTTCATTGGCTTAAGCGCAAATACTCGAGCATCTTCCGTGGTGGTGGTAAACATATTATCGCGATAATTAAACCAATGCCCCGATACTTCCCATAATGTTCTATCCATCACATCAGGTGTGTTAATTTCGACATATCCTGCGTGTTCTTGACGCGCACGCATATAGCTAATCAACTGCTGAAAGACTGTCCACCCCTTAGGATGCCAGAAAACTGCACCAGGTGCTTCTTCATGAAAGTGAAATAAGTCTAACTGTTTACCCAATTTACGATGATCTCGCTTTTCAGCCTCTTCCATCATTGTTAGGTAATCTTTGAGCTCTTTATCAGACGCAAAGGCAACACCATACACACGCTGCAACATTTTATTTTTGCTATCACCGCGCCAGTATGCACCCGCAAATTTAGTGAGCTTAAACGCTTTAGTGAAACTCATATTAGGCACATGAGGACCACGACACATATCAACGTATTCTTCGTGATAGTAAAGATTCATGTCTGTCTGGCTATCAGGAATGTCGTTGACTAACTCAAGCTTATAAGGTTCATTTCGTTCTGTAAACACACGAACGACATCAGCACGCGGCGTAACCTTTTTAATAACGGCATAACCTGTTTTGGCTAATTGAAGCATGCGTTTTTCGATCGTGGCAATATTATCTTCCGTTAAACGATGTTCAAGATCAATGTCGTAGTAAAAACCATTTTCGATAACAGGACCAATCGCCATTTTTGCTGTCGGATAAAGCTGCTTAAGCGCATGCCCTAATAGGTGTGCACAAGAATGGCGCATGATGTGCAAGCCGTCTTCATCCTTGATAGTAATGATGGATAGCGTGCTGTCCGTTTCGATAAGATCGCACGCATCGCACAACTCGCCATTCACGCGACCAGCGATACACGCTTTTGCCAATCCCGTGCCGATGCTGGCAGCGACTTGCATAATCGAAACAGGCGCATCAAAGCTGCGCTGAGAACCATCAGGTAAAGTAATGACGGGCATAACACACATCCTCTGCAAAAAAACTTTCAAAATAGTCGGCTATTGTAGCAGCTGCCTTCTATCTTAGGGAAATACTTAAGCGATAAAAAGTTAGTTAATCATTGAGCGCCTTGTCAAGCTGTTCTAAGAAAACATCACGCATGATTTCTTTTGCACCCAATGACAACAAATGAGCAGTACTAAACTGACAATCAATAAAATCAAAACCTTTTATTGTCAAATTATTACACAATTCTGCTAAGGCAATTTTAGAGGCATTACTAACGTTACTAAACATAGACTCACCAAAAAAAACTTTGCCTAAAGCGACACCATACAAACCACCTACCAACTCATTATTTAGCCACACCTCAACAGAATGTGCATAACCTTGTAGATGTAATTGAGTATAACTTTCAATTATTTCTGGCATTATCCATGTTTCATTACGCGTATAAGCACATGCATTAATAACAGAATTAAAAGCGGTATTATGTGTTACTTTAAAACCACCATTGCGCATCACTTTTGCAAGACTACGACTGAGCTTAAATTCATTGGGAATCAGAATTGTTCGTGGGTTTGGACACCACCATAAAATAGGATCGCCTTCACTAAACCATGGGAAAATACCCCGTTGGTAAGCAGCTAACAACCACGCTGATGAAAGTGATCCACCTAGCTGGATTAAACCATTTGGATCACTCAAAGCAAAATTAACAGGCGGAAAAAAAGGCTGCTCATCTGGTGCTGCATAGCGAACCTCAGCACCATTGTTTAAGCTCAGCCAATGCATTATTTTCTTATTCTTTTTCTGCTAAATAACGTTCAACATCAAGTGCTGCCATGCAGCCCGATGCTGCCGAAGTAATGGCTTGACGATAAACTTGATCAGCAACATCACCTGCAGCAAAAACACCAACCACACTTGTTGCCGTTGCATTGCCTTCGCTACCACTTTTCACTTTTAGATAGCCATTGACCATATCGAGTTGACCATCAAAAATATCAGTATTTGGTTTATGTCCAATCGCGACAAACACACCTTGTAGATCAATATCTTTACTGCTTCCATCTCGATGTTTTAAACGAATACCCGTTACGCCAGTTTTATCGCCTAAAATCTCATCGACTTCGCTATGGAGCTCAAGTTTAATATTGCCATGCTCAACTTTATGCATTAAATGATCAATCATAATTTTTTCAGCACGGAAAGTATCGCGTCTGTGAATTAACACTACCTCACTAGCAATATTGGATAAATAAAGCGCTTCTTCCACTGCTGTATTACCACCACCAATGACTGCCACACGTTGACCACGATAGAAAAAACCATCACAAGTTGCACATGCTGAGACTCCCTTTCCTTTAAATGTCTCTTCAGAAGGGATACCTAAATACTTTGCTGATGCGCCAGTGGCAATAATTAATGCATCCGCTGTGTATTCTCCCATATCACCACGCAAAAAGAAGGGACGAGCATCTAAATCAACAAAAGCAATGTGATCAAATAAAATTTCAGTACCAAAACGCTCTGCATGTTTTTGCATACGCTCCATTAATGCTGAACCTTCAACGCCTTGGTCATCGCCGGGCCAATTATCTACCTCTGTAGTGGTGGTTAACTGACCACCTTGTTGCATACCTGTCACCATAACAGGCTTTAAATTAGCGCGTGCAGCATAGACAGCGGCACTGTAACCCGCAGGACCTGAACCGAGAATTAAGACTTGGCAATGTTTTGACATAATAGCTGCTCCGCAATAGGGTAAGGATAGATTCGATAAGTCTAGCCGATGATGATGTCAATATAAAGTCTCTTTTTCATGTAAAAGCGATAATCTTGTTATATTGTCCTTTATAGGACTATCGTTGATGCGTTAAAATATTTCGTTTACAGTTATTTAGGAAGGCAGACATGGAACTCGCAGGTGTCTATGCTCGCATTCGCGACCTCAATGAGCGTTGTGGATTGCTTCGGGGGTATCTTTGACTACGATGCTAAGTCAGAAAAACTACAAGAAGTGCAACGTGAGCTCGAAAACCAAGATGTCTGGAACGACGCAGAACGCGCGCAAGCATTGGGTAAAGAGCGCGTATCGCTAGAAAAAGTGGTCAATAATATCGACAGCATTAGCGACGAACTCACATCGCAGCAAGAGTTGCTTGAAATGGCAGAAGCTGAAAATGATGAAGAAACAGCCGATTCCGTTGTTGCCGATTTAACAACAACACAAGCAGCAATTGAAAAGCTCGAGTTTGCGCGTATGTTCAGTGGTGAAATGGATCCGAATAACTGTTATCTTGATATTCAATCTGGATCGGGCGGTACGGAGGCACAAGATTGGGCAAGCATGTTGTTGCGTATGTATTTGCGCTGGATTACCTCTAAAGGCTTTGAAGCTGAACTCATGGAAGTGTCTGACGGTGATGTAGCAGGTATTAAAAGTGCAACCATTCACGTTAAAGGTGAATATGCATATGGTTGGTGTCGCACCGAAACAGGAGTACATCGCTTAGTGCGTAAGTCTCCATTTGACTCTAACAGTAAACGTCACACCTCTTTTTCGTCGGTATTTGTGTCACCCGAGATTGACGATGATGTCAAAATTGATATTAACCCAGCCGATTTGCGTATCGATGTTTATCGCGCTAGTGGTGCGGGTGGTCAGCATATTAACAAAACAGAATCTGCGGTACGTATTACCCACTTACCAACCAATACCGTCACCCAATCACAAGCAGGGCGCTCGCAACACTCAAACAAAGATGAAGCAATGAAGCAATTACGTGCTAAATTGTATGAATTAGAAATGAGCAAGCGTAGTGCCGAAAAACAAGCACTAGAATCAACTAAATCTGATGTGACTTGGGGTAGTCAAATTCGATCTTACGTACTGGACTCAGGACGAATTAAAGATTTGCGTACTAACGTTGAAGTCGGTAACACGCAGGGCGTGTTAGATGGTGATTTAGATATATTTATTGAAGCCAGCTTAAAAGCTGGACTCTAAAAAGGAATTAAAAAATGAGCGAACAAAATACAACCCCAGAACATCATGATGAAAATCACGTTATTACCGAGCGTCGTGCTAAACTTGCGCACATCCGCACTCTACGTAATGCTTTCCCCAATACATTCAAACGCGATACGTTAGCTGTGGACTTGCAAGCAGGCTACGCCCATTTAGATAAAGCGGCTTTGGCTGAATTGGCAGCGCCTGTGATTGCGACTATTGCAGGACGCATTATGCTCAAGCGTGTGATGGGTAAGGCGAGTTTTTTGACCTTACAAGATAGTAGCGGTCAGATGCAAGTGTATTTGCGTGGTCAAGACATTGGCGAAACAGAATATGAAGAAGCTAAACACTGGGATTTAGGTGACATTATAGGCATCAATGGTTTTTTATTCCGTACTAATACGGGCGAATTGACCATTCATGCCCATTCAGCACAATTGTTAACCAAAAGTTTACGTCCGTTACCCGATAAATTCCACGGTTTACATGATACCGAAGTGCGCTACCGTCAGCGTTATGTTGATTTAATTGTGAATCAACACAGTCGTGCAACCTTTGTGCGTCGCTCACAAATTATTGCTTATACACGTAAATTTATGATTGAGCGTGGCTTCTTAGAGGTCGAAACGCCAATGATGCACCCGATTCCAGGTGGTGCGGCAGCTAAACCGTTTACAACACATCATAATGCGTTAGATATGCCACTTTACTTGCGTATTGCGCCAGAATTGTATCTGAAGCGTTTAGTTGTCGGTGGTTTTGAGCAGGTATTTGAAATTAACCGTAATTTCCGTAACGAAGGATTGTCAGCACGCCACAATCCTGAATTTACTATGATGGAGTTTTACTGGGCATATGCTGACTACAACGACCTAATGGATATGACTGAAGCATTGTTGTCAGAATTAGCTTTGGCAGTAACAGGTGATACCATGTTGACCTATCAAGGCACGCAAATTAGTTTTGCAGGTCCGTTTGAGCGCTTAAGTATCAAACAATCGATTCTGAAATACAACCCAGAAATTACCGCTACTGATTTGGAAGACCTGCCTAAGCTAACAGCAATTGTCGAAGCAAAAGGCTTTAAGGTATTAGCGAATTCTGGTTTGGGTAAGGTGCAAACAATTTTGTTTGAAGAAACAGTTGAACATCAGTTAATTCAGCCCACTTTTATTATGGAATACCCAGCAGAGGTGTCGCCATTAGCACGTCGTAACGATAAGAATCCAGAAGTTACCGACCGTTTTGAGTTGTTTATTGGTGGTCGTGAAATCGCTAATGGCTTCTCGGAGCTAAATGATTCTGAAGATCAGGCAGCGCGCTTCTTAGAACAAGCACAAGCGAAAGAAGCGGGCGATGATGAGGCAATGCACTATGATGCGGATTATATCCGTGCGTTAGAGTATGGTTTGCCGCCAACTGCCGGCGAAGGGATTGGTATCGACCGTTTGGTAATGCTACTCACCGATGCCCCTTCGATTCGTGATGTTTTATTGTTCCCACAAATGCGTCACGAAGAACATTGATTATTACAAAATACTATTAGGAAATACTCATGGTCAACTTCTTCCGCAATCTCTGGTTTCGTGATCCAGCTGAGCCTGTCACGTATATAAATGAAACTGCTGTGCGTATTCGTGCTGGTTTTTTGCTTGCCATTCCCTTGTACATGGGATTAACTTTGTTCGATATCGGTTATGGTATCCATTGGATTGTTGATACCAACACCTTAAGTGATTCAGGAAATACGGACTTTGATGGTCATATTATTTATACAGCCGAAGCGATGCGTCGAACATATGACTATACGTTACAAACTATAATTTTGTTTTATGGACTCTTTGAGATGATTGCGGGCATGTTTGTGCGCACCTCTCGTCTGTCGCCAACCATTTGGCTCGCCAGTTATCTCAGTCGTAACCAGCCCGAAATCTGGAAGCCGCTCAATCCAAAACGCATGGCATGGACAATTGGGGCAACGATGATTACCTTGTGTATCGCCTTCTTTAACCCTGTCCCTGTTGCTGAATTTTTAAATCAGTGGTTATATACCAATTTACCTACTGATAGAAACTTCCTCCCATTCTGGATTCCTATGTATGGTGTTTGGGTTTGTATCGGTTTTATGTGGGCAGAAGTAACACTTGGTTTTTGTGTTGGCTGCAAACTACATGCACTGTTCGTAAAAATTGGTATTTTTAAGGAAGAATGTGAAGCCTGCAATAATATCGATTGGGATGCAATTGCTAAACGTGCTGCAGCAAAAAAAGCACAAGAAGAAGCAATAAAATAACAGGATTAATAAACTAAATACAATGAATACCGTTACTACCTTTCTATTTGAAGAGTTGGATATTCGTGGACGCTTTGTTCGCTTAGATACACAATGGCATGATTGGACTAAAAATAGACACTACACACCAGCTGCAACGTCGCTATTAGGGCAATGTGTTGCCTTTTTAGCGCTTTTTGGTGCTGATGTCAAAACACTTGGCAAGCTAACACTGCAACTGCGTGGCACGGGTAAAGTACAAACCCTTGTTGTGCAATGTCAAATTGACGAACACGACTTAAAACTACGCGGCATGATTGATGCCCCCCAGTTTCAAGATACGGATAGTCTACTGGACGCTTTTGCAGGAGGTGATCTTGCTTTTACCTTACACAATGCCATGACCCAAACTGATTATCAAAGCATCGTTGCTATCTTGGGAGACAATATTGAAAGCGTTTTGTCTAACTACTTAAGTCAGTCAGTACAACAACCAACCCGTATTTGGTTACGCGCCGATAAAAAACAAGTCAGTGGTTTAATTTTAGAAAAAATGCCTAATAGCGACATCAAAGATAGCGATGGCTGGCAACGTGTAAACCATCTTGCGGATACACTGACGGATGAAGAGTTAAGTCAACTTGATATTAATACTATTTTACATCGACTTTTTCACGAAGAGATAATTAGTATTTACACACCACTACCAGTACAACACCACTGTCCCGATGAAAAAACACGCGTCGCTGAGGTTGTTAAGTCACTCGGTAGAGAGGAATGTGATCAGATTTTAGCCACGCAAGCGGGACGAATTATTATTCATAATGAAATTTGTGATCGTAGCTATATCTTTAACGAAAACGATATTGCACAACTTTTTGCGCTCAGTATCTTGCATTAATGACAAGTATCAGATAAGCTGAAACTGTTACATAGCCAATGGCAATGGGAGGGAGCAAATTATGATGGTACAAAATGGTTACGGCAATATGTGGACACCCTATCAAGGGGCTCAGTCTTCAGTTTCCGACTTAAAGATATCACAAAACAATACAGCGTCACTTGCAACTCAGTCTCGTGCGCAAGAGCGTTTACAAGGTGAATTAGAAACACAGACGCAAAGACGTGTTGAATCGAGAGATAAGGCACAAGCTGCGAATGCGTCAGTATCTACTAATCCATATGAACAATATCTGCGTACAGGCACTCTAAGCGTTTATGCTTGAGTGTGTTATGAGAATGGTGTTGCATAACGTAAAAAACCAGCATTTCTGCTGGTTTTTTACTTTGGATACTTAACTTATAATTAACACTGATTCCAAGCCATAAATGACCCCATGTTAAACACTTCATTAAAGCCTTTAGATTTCAAAATTTGCAATGCCATCTGACTACGCTGTCCTGAACGACAGAAAACAACAATAGGACGTGATTTATCTAATTGTTTTTCTGCCAACTGGTCAATGACATGCAAGGGAATATTGATAGCACCTGGTAATTGACTTGACAAAAACTCTTCAGGCGTACGCACATCCACAAATTGCGCATTACGTTCTTTAATTAACTTTTTAGCTTCTTGACAAGAAATAAACATAACAACCACCCGCAATAAAATAAATTCAATGAAACAATTTTAGTCTAGCTTATAAGCCATATCAAGATAAAAAAACCTATACCCGCATAAGCAGCAGCTAATAGATCGTCAAACATAACGCTCCATGGTGTATGCCATGCATCAATTAGATTAATAGGGTAAGGCTTAGTAATATCAAATAAGCGAAACAATGCAAATGAAACCAAAACGTTATTTAGTGATAAATCAGAATATAGCACCACTAACACCAACAGCCAGCCTATCGCAATAATTTCATCCCAAACAATACTACCATGATCAACCTCACCTAATCGCTCACCACCAATGCGACAAATTTCGCCCCCTAACACGGTTCCTAATGCTAATAAAACAATTGCAATAGGAAGTGAGAGCGTTAACAATGCCCACCATAGCAACGCCCCCAATAGCGTTCCCCAAGTCCCTGGTGCAGGCTTGATTAAGCCGCTGCCAAAGCCAACGGCTAACCAGTAGTAAAGCGAATTAACGAATCGGACCATGTTTACGTGCCGCTAAACGTAGACGCAAAGCATTTAAACGAATAAAACCCGCTGCATCTTTTTGATCATATGCCCCAGCATCATCATCAAATGTCGCAATCGCTGCATCAAATAAGCTATCATCAGACGAGCGCCCCATTACAATTACGTTGCCTTTATACAACTTAAGACGCACAGAACCATTTACATGTAATTGGCTAGCATCAATGGCAGCTTGCAACATCAAACGCTCAGGACTCCACCAGTAACCGTTGTAAATCAACTCAGCATAACGTGGCATGAGCTCGTCTTTTAGATGGGCTGTGCCCTTATCTAAAGTAATCGATTCAATTGCACGATGGGCACGCATCAAAATTGTACCGCCTGGGGTCTCATAACAACCACGCGACTTCATACCAATGTAACGATTTTCGACCAAATCCAAACGACCAATACCGTTAGCTCCGCCCAACTTGTTCAAGGTTTCAAGCATCGTTGCTGGACTTAATCGCTCACCATTAATCGCGACAGGATCACCTTTTTCAAAAGCAATATCAATAATCGTTGCCGTATTTGGTGCATTTTCTGGTGATACAGACCAACGCCACATATCTTCTTCATGTTCAGCTGCAGGATCCTCTAGCACACCACCTTCGTATGAAATATGCAATAAGTTCGCATCCATCGAATAAGGTGATTTCTTACCTTTATTAAAATCGACAGGAATATCGTGCGTTTTTGCATAACTCATTAGGCTTTCACGAGAGCTTAGATCCCACTCACGCCATGGTGCAATGACATGAATTTCTGGCATAAGGGCATATGCACCCAACTCAAAACGAACTTGATCATTCCCCTTACCTGTCGCACCATGAGAAATGGCATCTGCCCCTGTCGCACGAGCAATATCAATCAAACGTTTAGCAATTAAAGGACGTGCAATCGATGTACCAAGTAAATACTCTCCTTCATAGATAGTATTCGCACGAAACATCGGAAATACGAAATCACGAACAAACTCTTCACGCAAATCATCAATAAAGATGTTTTCTGGCTTGATACCCATTTTGATTGCTTTAGCACGTGCTGGCTCTACTTCTTCGCCTTGACCAATATCAGCTGTAAAGGTAACCACTTCACACTGATACTCTTCTTGCAACCAACGCAAAATAATAGAAGTATCTAATCCACCAGAATAGGCTAAAACAACTTTTTTAATTAATAACTTGTTCGACAATTTTGCACTCCTCTAAAAAACCCATTTATAATTTGCCTATTATACCGAATAAGCACACGCCTCGTTAACGCTAAGACATGATAAGATATGTATTCAATCGGCTAAAAACAGGCATAACCAACATCATGAGTGATTTTTTAAAAACATTTTGGCAATATTTTATCCCACAGCATAGTTTATCTAGTTTTGTGCACTGGTTGACGACACTTGAAGGTGGCTGGTTTACTACCTTTATTATTTATCGATTTATTCGACTTTATGACATTGACTTAAGCGAAGCACAACGTAGCAACCCTGAAGATTATCAAAGTTTTAATGATTTTTTTACACGCAGTCTTAAGCTTGATGCACGTCCTATTGATAGTGGTGAAACAACACTTGTATCACCAGCTGATGGGAAAATTAGTCAAGCCAGTGATATTTTGCGCAATCAGCTCATTCAAGCAAAGGGATTTCAGTACAGCCTAGAAGCATTACTTGGGGGAGATGTTACTTTAGCTAATCAGTTTTACGATGGTCAATTTGCCGTAATTTATTTGAGCCCACGAGATTATCATCGCATTCACGCACCAACCAATGCTAAGCTTCTTAGCATGATGTATGTACCTGGTGAGTTATTTGCTGTCAACCCTGCAACAGTACGTACCGTGCCTGAACTTTTTGCTCGTAATGAACGTCTTGTTTTATCATTTGAAACAGAAAGTGGTCCAATGGTATTGGTCATGGTTGGTGCTATTTTTGTTGGTAGCATGGAAACTATTTGGGCTGGTAAAATAACACCACCGTATAGTAAAACGCTACAATATTGGGACTATCGTACACATGGCATCCAATTCAAAAAAGGGGACGAAATTGGACGTTTTAATATGGGCTCAACCGTTGTGATGCTACATGCTAAAGATAGCGTAAAAGGACTGACTGCCCACGTGGAAAACACCTCTGTTCATATGGGAGAAGCAATTGCAACTTTAGTAGCAGAGCAGGTTTCTGTTGTTGATGATATCCAAAAGAAAGTTAACGACGATAGTTTAGAAAACAACTCAATACCATTATAAATAAGGAAATTTTAATGAAACTCATTACTGCCATTATTAAACCATTCAAATTAGACGACGTTCGTGATGCCTTAGCTGATATGGGTGTGCATGGCATGACAGTTACCGAAGTCAAAGGATTTGGTCGTCAAAAAGGTCATACCGAAATGTATCGTGGTGCGGAATATGTTGTCGACTTTTTACCTAAACTAAAATTAGAAGTCGGTGTCAGAGCAGATCAAGTAGAAACTGTTATTGATGCAATTTCAAAAGCAGCGCACACTGGAAAAATTGGAGATGGTAAAATTTTCGTTACCAATCTAGAAAAGGTTGTTCGCATTCGTACGGGTGAAATTGACGAAGTTGCGCTCTAGCCTGCTATTTATTGCCAAAAGGCATGGGTCTTATACCATGCCTATACCAATCTCCCTTGCGGCAAACTAATAAACTACTTAAATACGATATAAGGTTCTTCTAATATGTCTTCTGGACAACGTCGTCTGCTGGTTACCAGCGCTCTGCCTTACGCTAATGGTCCTATTCATTTAGGGCATATGGTTGAATACATTCAAACGGATATTTGGGTGCGCTTTCAAAAACTCATGGGTAATAATTGTATCTATGTTTGTGCCGACGATGCACACGGTACACCGATTATGTTGCGTGCGCAAAACGAAGGCATTACGCCTGAAACCTTGATTGGTCGCATTTGGCAAGAACACACGCGCGACTTTGCTGGCTTTGGTGTCGGTTTTGATCATTACCACAGCACTCATTCCGAAGAAAACAAAGTTTTGGCGCAAGGCATTTACATCAAACTGCGCGATGCTGGCTTAATTAGCGAAAAAGATATCGAGCAAGCATTTGACCCTGTTAAAGAAATGTTTTTACCTGATCGTTTCGTCAAAGGTGAATGTCCAAAATGTGGTACGAGCGACCAGTATGGCGATAGTTGTGAGAACTGCGGTGCAACCTATAGTCCACTCGATATGAAAAACCCTGTTTCGACGATTACAGGCGCAACACCGATTGCTAAAACATCGCGTCACTACTTTTTTGACTTGCCTAAATTACAAGAATGGCTATCGGACTGGATTCGTGCCGAAGGACGCTTGCCGTCTCAATTAGTCAATAAATTGGATGAATGGTTTAGCGATGGCTTACAGCCATGGGATATTTCGCGTGACGCGCCTTATTTTGGCTTTGAAATTCCTGATACGGTCGATAAGTTTTTCTATGTTTGGCTCGATGCTCCGATTGGCTATATGGGTAGCTTCCGTGCTTACTGTGATAAATCTGGCGTTAATTTCGATGATTATTGGAAAGCAGATAGTGATACTGAACTCTATCATTTTATTGGTAAAGATATTGTCTACTTTCATACTCTGTTTTGGCCATCGATGCTTCATGCAGCGGGTTACCGCACGCCAACGGCCGTGTTTGCGCATGGCTTTTTGACCGTTAATGGTCAGAAGATGTCTAAATCGCGCGGTACATTTGTGACAGCTGAAGCTTATCTTAAGCATTTGCCAGCACAAGCCTTGCGTTACTATTTCGCTGCGAAATTATCGAGCCGTGTGGAAGATATTGATTTGAGCATGGAAGACTTTGTACAGCGCGTCAATAGTGACTTAGTGGGAAAACTGGTGAATATCGCCAGCCGTTGTTCGGGCTTTGTGCATAAGTTTTTCGATGGCAAACTGGCAACATGTGATGCTGAGCATGCAGCATTATTAACACCTTATCAAGCGGCTGCTACGAATATCGCAAACTTATACGAACAACGTGAGTTTGCACATGCCATGCGCGAAATTATGGCATTAGCTGATAATGCCAATGCGTGGATTGCCGAAGTTGCTCCGTGGCAACAAGCCAAAGATGAAGCAAAACGTGAGGCTTTGCATCAGTCTACCACGCTAGCAATTAATATTTTCCGCGTGCTCATGGTGTATTTATCGCCCGTTTTACCAGAAATGGCTGCACAAGCACGCACTTTCTTAAATGAGGGTGGTTGGACTTGGCAGAGTGCGCAAACTGCATTAGAAGATCATGCCATTGCACCTTATTCTGCTCTATTTACCCGTTTAGAACTCAAACAAGTCGAGGCTATGATGACTGAAAATGCTGCCCAAGTTGCCGCGCAACCACAACAGAAACAAGAAACAACAACTGCCACTGTCGCACCTGTCGCAATCGAAAAAACCGAATTGGCATTAGAGCCAATTGCGGATGAAATCACCATTGAAGATTTTATGAAAATCGATTTGCGCGTAGCACGTATTGTTAAAGCTGAATCCGTTCCTGAAGCCGATAAACTCGTTAAGCTCACCTTAGATATTGGGGTTGGTTCGCGCCAAGTATTTGCGGGCATTAAATCGGCTTACAGCCCAGAACAACTTGAAGGTCGTTTGACGGTGATGGTTGCTAACCTCAAGCCACGCAAAATGCGTTTTGGCATGTCGGAAGGCATGGTTCTCGCAGGCAGTGGCGATGGTGGACTTTATTTGTTAACACCTGATTCTGGGGCACAACCTGGGATGCGAGTGAAGTAAGGTTATCGTAGTAAGGACGACATCTCAATGAGTAAAGAAGGTGTTTCATTAGCTATAAAAAATGTTGTTAGCGATATGATGGATAAGGTTTTAGAAAATGTTCTGATTAAGAACCCGTTTATTGTAGAGCAACATCATGCGTCAAAGCCTTTATATGCTGCACTTGTGCCTGATGAAATTTTTAAAGGCTCTCATTTTGAACGGCGTTTTGTTACGCCTTTTGGAGGTGTTTGGGGAAAACTAGCCCAAGTTGTGGCGCAAGAGGCACACGGTTTCAGCGCAATACAACATAATATTTCGGGACAAATAAGCGATGAAAGACTACGCAGAATACAAGAAACACTTAATAACTTAGAAAATAAAAAAACAAAGCAAAAACCAAGTTGGCAACAAGAGTTAGACTATATTTTAGCGGGTGATGGTGAGCTAATTCCTGTCACGGTTATTTGCGACTTATATATAGAAAATTTGGTTAGCAACAAGAAATATGCCTTTGAACTTAAAGGACCTTTTCCCAATAGCGATCAGACAAAGGTCAGTAAAGAAAAGCTATTTAAATTGTTAGCAATGGAAATCCCACAAGTTGATCATGCTTACTTTGCATTGCCCTACAATCCATATGGCTCAAAAGAAAGTTATACTTGGTCATTTCCTAAAAGATGGTTTGATATGCAACATGATGATTGCGTATTAATCGCAGAAGAATTTTGGAATTTAATTGGTGGCGATGGTACCTACACAAATTTTATTTCCGAAATTAATGCTCTTGGAAGTGAATACAAAGAAAGGATATATCGAGAATTTCTAGGAATAGAACCTCCTGAAAGTAACAAGACAGGTTTTTTAAGATAATGAACGATAAAACAAAGTTCACGTTTATTGACCTTTTTTCTGGTATTGGTGGTTTTCGATTAGCCCTAGAGTCTGTGGGTGGCTGTTGCATCGGTTTTAGTGAAATCAACACCGATGCAATTAATACCTACACGCTTAATTTTTCAGAGAAAAAAGAACTTAACTTAGGTGATATCACGAAGATTCATGACTTACCACCTCACGACTTATTAACTGCTGGTGTTCCTTGCCAAAGTTGGTCTATTGCAGGGAAAAATTTAGGCTTTGATGATGATCGTGGTCAGCTTTGGAATGATACAATCTACTTGTTAAATAAAACAAAACCAAAAGCTTTTATCTTTGAAAACGTCAAGGTGTTAGCGGATCCTAGAAATAAAGATGCTTTAGCTTACATTATGGAAAGAATTAAAGATGCAGGATACCATGCTAATTGTTATATCTTAAATTCTTTTGATTATGGCGTACCACAAAGCAGAGTAAGAATTTATATTATTGGTTTTTTAGAAGCACGTTTTCATGACACGTTTTCACTTCCAGAAAAGAAGGTTGGTCACATAAGGTTAAAAGATATTATAAAAGAATATCCATTTTTAAGTTTTTCAGGGACTCGTGCAGACACACCAACAAAAAAACAATGCATGAGCTTATCCAATAATAACAATGGTCATAATGATTATTTTTTATTCAATGACTTAAGAGATGGTGATACGACAATTCATTCTTGGGACATATTAGAAACAACTGAACGTCAAAAGCATATCTGTTTATTGCTACTCAAAAATAGAAGAAAAAAGCTATATGGTAATTTGGATGGAAACCCATTATCGATTACGCACCTTCAAACTTTAGATAAAACAATAACATTCGATGAAATTAATGACCTTATCAAGCTTAATATTATAAAACCGATTAATTATTCATTTAAAATAAATAAAAAAATAGAAAATTTATTAAGCGACAATGAGCAACTATTGCTATCTCATGCGCATACTGATATATTTTTAATGTCCGACTTAAAAACAAAGAAAATACTGAAAAATATAAAACTGTCAGAAACATTAGCATCATTGCGTGAGAAATCAATGATCGACTGTATCGAAGTAAGATATGATTTTAAGAACAGCAAAATTAGTACTGGACTTTTTGGTATTAATAGAATTTTCTTGCTCACATCAAATATTTTTCCAACTTTAGTGGCAAGTGATTCAAATGATTATATTTCAACTCACAAAATTGAAGCAAAAAATAAAGAAGAATATAAACAAGAATTTATCAAAGAAGTGTATCAGAAAAAAAACTTTAGAAAGATAAAAAAAGAAGAAGCATGTTTGATTCAAGGATTTCCTGAAACTTATCAATTATCAGATAATCGAGCGGTATGGATGAGACTAATTGGTAATAGCGTATCAGTCCCTGTTATTAAATTATTAGCAGATTCTATTATTAAAACAGGTGTATTTAATTCTCAAGTAGAAAAAAGCATTATTGCTGATGAACATGTTCAACAAAACATTAAAACACACGTTATTGCCCAGCTCTCTTTATTTCCAGACACGACTTCAACACTCTATTTATCAACCTTGAAAAATCAAATGAATCATGAGATAACAAGACCATGAGCGACATTCTTTTTATTCTCATCAGTACGGTATTGGTGACTAATTTCGTGCTGGTTAAGTTTTTAGGACTTTGCCCGTTTATGGGTGTGTCTAAAAAAGCAGACAGTGCGCTCGGTATGGGGTTGGCGACTACCTTTGTCTTGACGCTATCGAGTATTTTATCTTATCTCGTGCATACTTATTTATTAGTGCCTTTCGATGTCGAGTTTCTGCGTACTGTTGCCTTTATTCTGACTATTGCGACAGTGGTTGGTTTTACCGAAATGGCAATGCGTAAGCTTTCACCCATGCTCTATTCTATTCTGGGAATTTATTTACCGCTCATTACCACCAACTGTATTGTCTTAGGGGTGGTGCTCATTAATGTGCAAGAACAGCATAATCTGTTACAAGCTGGGCTTTATGGTTTCGGTGCAGGTGTTGGCTTTGCGTTAGTCCTTGCCTTGTTTGCCAGTTTGCGCGAACGCATTGCCGTTGCAGATGTGCCCGTTGCTTTTCAAGGTAGTGCAATTGCGCTAATTACCGCTGGTATTATGTCAATGGCGTTTATGGGCTTTGCAGGACTCGTTAAATAAATATGAGTGCTATTTTACTGTTTACACTCCTAGCCTTAGGTTTTGGTGGCTTACTGGCGTGGGCATCGTGGCGTTTTCATATCGATGGCAACCCTTTGGTTGGGCAAATCGATGCCCTATTACCGCAGACACAATGCGCACAATGTGGTTACCCTGGATGCAAACCTTACGCGCAAGCGATTGCTAATGATGAAGCGGATATTAACCTGTGCGTTCCAGGTGGCGAAGAAGTGGTGATCGCCCTATCAGAACTGACAGGTAAAGAAATCAAGCCTGTCATCGCAGAAGCAAAAC
>CAMCGI010000006.1 GCA_945874205.1 Francisella tularensis subsp. holarctica | reverse complement strand
TAAGGAATATCACGAATTAGAGTGGCCGCTAGATTTAGCTGTTGCTTTGGTTTGGGTAATGTTCACATTTAACTTTGTGATGACAATCGCAATGCGCAACAAAGAAAAAGTGCCTCATATTTATGTGGCTAACTGGTTCTTCTTGGGCATGATGATCATGATTACCTACTTATGGGTAGTGAATGGTCTTTCTGTTCCTGTCAGCTTATTCCGTTCATACTCAATTTTTGGTGGTGTTCAGGATGCGATGATTCAATGGTGGTGGGGCCATAATGCAGTAGGGTTCTTCCTAACTGCTGGCTTCCTAGGCATCATGTATTATTTCGTACCTAAGCAAGCGCAACGTCCAATCTACTCTTACCGTTTATCAGTTATCCATTTCTGGGCATTGATGTTTGGTTATGTGTGGTTAGGTGCTCACCATTTGCAATATACAGCGTTACCTGACTGGGTAGGTTCGTTGGGTGCGGTCGTATCTTTGGCGATGATTATCCCTTCTTGGGGTGGTGCGCTTAACGGTATGTTGACCTTATCTGGAGCATGGGATCGTCTGCGTACAGACTATATCTTACGTTTCTTGATTATGTCATTGGCGTTCTATGCAATGTCTACTTTCGAAGGTCCTGTGATGTCTGCTAAGACAGTGAATGCGTTGTCGCATTATACTGATTGGACAGTTGGTCACGTTCACTCGGGTGCATTAGGTTGGGTAGCGATGGTTTCTATCGGTGCTGTATACCATATGACAATGAAGCTCTGGAAGACAGAAATGTACTCTATGTCTTTGATTAACTTCCACTTCTGGTTAGCAACAATTGGTACTGTATTCTACATCGTTGGTATGTGGGTATCTGGTATCATGCAGGGCTTGATGTGGCGTGCATATGATGAGTATGGTACTTTAGCTTACACATTTGCTGAATCTGTGTCTGCAATGCATCCTTACTACGCAATGCGTGCTGTCGGTGGTGTGTTGTTCACATTAGGCGCGATTATCATGTTGTACAACATGGTGATGACAATTCGTATGGCTGGCTCACGTCACTCAGCGGTAGCTCACGCTTAATTACACAAAACAGATGCATGGGGTGTATCTTGTACGCCCTATGCTAGCAACCAACTGAGGAGTTGATACAATGGCAGCTGATAAGCCAAAAAATTTCCAGGAATGGCTCGAGCGTAACGTATTTGCGTTAATGCTGGGTACTGCGCTGATGGTTTCTATCGCAGGTATCGTCGAGATCGTTCCGTTATTTTATTTAACAGACACTTTTGAGCATACACGTACTGACGAAGCGGGTAAATTAGTTTCTCCCGAGTTAGTTTGGAATCGTGGTGACAAGCGTTTAGTCTACAAAGACGAGTCAGGTAATTGGGCTTCTGATTGGAAAGCAGGTGATGGGGTTCGTCCTTTTACACCTTTAGAATTAGCGGGTAAAGACATTTATTTGCGCGAAGGTTGCTTATACTGCCATAGCCAAATGATCCGTCCTTTCCGTGATGAGCGTGAGCGTTATGGTCACTACTCATTAGCCACGGAATCTATGTATGATCATCCATTCCAATGGGGTTCTAAGCGTACTGGTCCTGATTTGGCGCGTGTTGGTGGTAAGTACTCAAATGAGTGGCATACTATGCATTTATTGCGTCCACAGGCGTTAGTTCCTGAGTCGGTCATGCCTGCTTATCCTTGGTTAGCTGAGAATTCGATCGAAAATGACTTTTTGGGTACAAAGCGTGATATGAAAGCGCGTTTGAGTGTAATGAAGCTCATGGGTGTTCCTTACACCGATGCAGACATTGCAGTGGCTGATGATGCAATCAAAGGTCACACCGAAATGGATGCAATTGTTGCCTATATGCAAGCATTGGGTCCCATGGTAAAACTAGACGACAGCAAGGCTTATCGTGAATAAGATTGAGGCATATTTCCATACAGATTGGGCTGCTCTGACAGCTCAGGATTGGGTGGGTATGTTGTTGACTGTTACTGTGTTCATTGCAATGGCAATTGCCTTCTTTTATGCATTGCGTCCTAAAAATGCAAAGATGTTAGAAGAACAACGTATGACGCCATTGCGCGACGAATAATCGGGAATTGAGGAGACATTTTTATGGCACATGAAAATCCATGGCCGAATGAAGGCAATACGGGCCATATTTGGGATGAAGACATTCGTGAGTTAGATAATCCGCCTCCGTTGTGGTGGATGCTAGCTTATTATGCTGGTTTTGTTATGGTTATTTTTTACGCGCTTTATTATCCAGCGATACCAGGTCCTACTGGTCACACTGAAGGTTTGGCGGGTTGGACTCAGATCAAAGAATATCATGATGATTTCGATGTTTTGAAGCAATGGCGTGGTGAAAAATTTGCTGCACAAGAGCAAGCCTTAGCTTCTAAGTCTGTCGATGAAATTTTGGCAGATAAAAACCTTGTAAATTACGCAATAGCAACATCTAAGGCGTTATTTGGTGATAACTGTTCAGCTTGTCACGGTTCTGGTGGTATGGGTAACAAAGGTTATCCAATTCTGGCAGATGATGATTGGTTGTATGGTGGTAACGCGGCAGCGATTCATCAAACTATTTCTGGTGGTCGTGTTGGTAATATGCCAGCTTACGGTGCGATGCTCAGTGCACAGCAAATAAGTGATGCTGCTGACTTTGTAATTGCTATGGCGAATGGCAAAGCAGACGATAGTGCTGTTACTGCTGGTAAAGAAGTATTCAATACCATTGGTTGTGCTGGTTGTCATATGGCAGACGGTTCTGGTATGGCTGCTTTAGGTGCTGCTAAGTTGAACGACAAAATTTGGCGCTTTTCTGGCGACAAAGCAGAAGTCGTGAAAACAATTGCTCACGGTGTGAACGCAATGGGCGATAAAGATACGCGTCCTGCTGTTATGCCTGCCTTTGGCGAGCGTTTAAGTGATACAGAAGTAAAACGCCTAGCGGTTTATGTCCACAACTTAGGTGGTGGTCAATAAGGTTCTTATTGATGTAAGTCAATTTTAGAGCGAATAAGGGGGAGGTTACGCTTCCCCTTTTTATTTTCTTTTGTATGATAGATGCGTGAATTAATATATCAACTGAGGAGTGTGTATTATGTTGGGTGGTTTAAACAACGATTTTGTATTATGGATTTCGTTAGGGGCAGTTGCGTTGAGTTTCTTTTCTGTGATTGCGTGGGGTTGGAAAACCTATCGTGGCATGGAAGGAATGGAAGATGATGATGTTAAGTAATTAACATCATGACTAGAATACGGCTCAGCTAACTCCTGAGCCGTTATTATTTTAAGCGGGCTAATGTATAAAAATAGGTAATGGCATGTCAGAAGAAAAAAATATGACCAAAACAGTGGACTATGATCCCTCACGTGTTCAAAACGTAGAACATGGCGTATCAAATACGCTTGATAATATTGGTGTTGAGCTACTTCCTATTCGTGTCGGTGGAGATACGGTTCATGCAAAGCGTATTGGTGGTTTTTTTCGTAATATTAAAACGATGATTGCACCGATTTGGTTGCTGTTATTTTTAGGTCCTTACCTACGTTGGGAAGGGCATCAAGCTATCTTATGGGATATTCCTAATCGTCAATTTCATATTTTGGGGCTAACTATTCTGCCGCAGGATATTTGGATGTTGGCATTAATCTTATTATTTGCTGCTATGGCATTGGCGGCAGCATCAGCTGTAGCAGGGCGATTATGGTGTGGTTATTTTTGTTTCCAGACTGTGTGGATGGATGCATTTACATGGATTGAAGAAAAAATTATTGGTAACCCTAATAAGCAAATTGCACTCGATAAAGCAGCTTGGACGTGGGAAAAAATTAAGCTTAAAACTGTAACACATCTTATTTTCTTAATTATTTCGATGTTAACAGCGTTTAGCTTTGTCGCATTTTTTACAGATGCGCTACAGTTATGGCAAGATATTTTTGTAGGAAAGGCTTCCTCTACTGCGCTGACCATTATTATTGTGTTAGGATTTTCAACTTACTTTTTTGCAGCGATTTTGCGTGAACAAACTTGCGTTGGTGTTTGTCCATATGCACGTATTCAAGGTGCAATGCTCGATAAACAAACATTAGTACCAACATACGATATTGACCGTGGTGAGCCTCGTGGTCGTATGAAGCGTGTGCGTCCAGGTGAAGAAGCACCTAAATTAGGTGATTGTATCGATTGTAACCTGTGTGTGGCAGTTTGCCCGACGGGTATTGATATTCGTAATGGTCAACAGTTGGGCTGTATTACGTGTGGCTTGTGTATTGATGCTTGTGATTCAGTCATGGAAAAGCTAGATAAACCCTTAGGTTTGGTTCGTTATGCGTCGCTAGAAGAGTTTGAAGGTAAAGTACAGCCACCTTTATTTAAGCGTCCACGTGTAATTGTTTATGGCGGTATTATGGCGTTTGCAGGCGCTGTATTGGTTTATGGATTGGCAACGATTGCACCAATGAAGCTAAATGTCTTGCATGAGCGTGCTCCTTTGTTTGTGATGTTGTCTGATGGTTCAATTCAGAATAAATTAACCATTAAAGTTGTTAACAAGACAGATAAGATCATGCAAGTCAAATTATCTGCCGATGGCATTACTGATATGCGTGTCGAAGGTGATGTAGATTTGCTGCATGTTGAGCCAGGTAGTGTTGGTTCAACAACGATGCTTGTTAAAGTACCACGTGCAAATTTGAAGGGTGATAATACCCCTGTACAGATTCATGCACAGGATGTATTGCATCCAGAATTGGCGCAAACATACAACAGTATGTTTATTGGTCCGAAATAAGTGTCAAGTTAGTCTATAATCCCTCTTCTAGGGAAAGTAAAAACCCAGTTAACGCTGGGTTTTTCTTTATGGAAAAATAATAAGGAGCATAAACATGTCAGATATTCAAATAACCACTCCTAACGTTAAAAGTTGGAATAAGCCTTGGCGCAATCCATTCGTATTGTTTTGGATATTCATTTTGGTCACGGTATTAGCGGTTAATTTCTTTATGGTAAGCATGGCAATTGTGACGGCACCAGGGTTAGTCAATAATAATCCTTACAAGCATGGTGCTAATTATGAAAAAACATTAGAAACACGTAAGGCGCAAGCTTTGTTAGGGTGGCAGTTAAATATTGTCTGGCCAGAGGTTGTTGTGAATACGCCTATCACGATAACATTGCAAGCGAAAGATAAGGAGGGCGCGCCTTTAGTTTCGGATAATGTTGAGCTGTATGCTTATCGTCCAGCAGATATTAAGGACGATTTTATGGTGAAATTTACTTCGACGGAGCAAGCAGGTGTGTATAGTGCGCAATTAACCGTACCTAAGCATGGAAACTGGGACTGGATTTTGGAAGCACATCGAGGTGTAGATAAGAGTAGTATTGCAGGCGATTTGACTGTTGTTGATGTCGCTAAATAAATACTAATTATGACTGAAATTATGACAGCAGAGCAGTGCTATCACTGTGGGCAGACGATTGCGTCTGAGGGATTAGTGCAACGTGAAGTGGGTGGTGAGCAACGTGATTTTTGTTGTCATGGCTGTGCAGGTGCGTGTGAAGCAATTTATGAGGCGGGGTTAGATAGTTTCTATCAACGCGCTAATAAAAATGACAAGTGGCAACCGCCACAAGCAGTCCCTAAAGATTTGGCAATGTATGATCATGATGAAATTCAAAATCAGTTCGTAACCAATTTAGGCGATGTTCGTGAAATTACGTTAATGGCAGATGGTATTCATTGTGCCGCTTGTGTTTGGTTGATTGAGCATCGTCTGGCTAAGGAAGTGGGTATTCAGTCTGCTAATGTTAATTTCACAACACGTCGTATTAAATTGCGTTGGGATAATCGTATCATCGCCTTGTCGCGTATTTTGCAAATTTTGGCAGAATTGGGTTATGCGAGTACGCCATATGATCCTCAATTAAGTCAAAAAGCATTAGAAGCCTATAATCGCAGTTTGCTGTATCGGTTTGCTTTTGCTGCTTTTGCAATGATGAATATCATGTGGGTATCTGTTTCCTTGTATTTTGGTGCAGTAGATGATGTTGAGTATAAGCAGTTTTTCCATTGGGTTGCGTTAGCATTAGCAACCCCCACACTATTATATTCAGGGCAACCTTTCTTTGTTGGTGCGTGGCAGGCATTACGTGCGCGACGTTTAGGCATGGATGTATCGATTGCACTGGGTATTTTAACGACTTATTGTTATTCGCTTTATGTGACGCTTATGCCTGATTCGGGTGGGGCAGTGTATTTTGATACCCTAGTCGATTTTATGTTTTTCTTATTACTTGGGCGTTATTTAGAGTCCATTTCAAAAAGTAAGGCAGTCGATGCAACACATCGTTTATTAGAGCTTCAGCCCAAAGTAGCACGCAAGCGCATGGATGATGGCAGTGAAAAACTGGAAGCAGTGCGTTTGTTGAAAGCGGGTGATTTAGTGTGGGTGCATCCTAGCGATCGCATTCCTGTCGATGGTGTTGTCGTTGATGGCGAGGGGCATGTCAACGAGTCTATGTTGACGGGTGAATCACGAGCGGTGCATAAGCGCGTTGGTGATAAGGTTTCAGCAGGAACGCATAATCAAGAGGGTGCGTTATTGGTTGAAGTTCAGCAGCTGTTAGCAGAGTCAATGCTGGGGCGGATTATTGCCCTAGTTGAAGAAGCACAGGGTAGCAAAGCTCCCATTGCACGTACTGCCGATGCGGTTATTCCGTGGTTTGTAGCAACCACCTTATCTTTAGCGACCTTTGCACTGATTTTTTGGTGGTGGCAAAGTGGCTTAGATACAGCCATTATGTCAGCAACAGCGGTATTGATTGTGACTTGTCCTTGTGCCTTTGGGTTGGCAACACCGATGGCGATTGCAGTGGCATCGGGTGTGGGTGCACGCATGGGAATTTTGATTAAGCATGGTGCAGTATTAGAGCGATTATCACAAGTAACGCATGTTGTTTTCGATAAAACAGGCACGTTAACAACAGGAAAAATGTCAGTTGCACAGTGGCAGATTTGGCAAGCTGACAGTGAGCCTACACAGTATTTAACCGCCTTAGCAACCTTAGAAAAACGCTCAGAACACGCTTTAGCAAAGGCTCTACTTACTTTTAGTGACCAACGAGGTATTAAGCCACTTGAATCTTCAGGTTTTGTGGCACTGTCTGGGCGTGGCGTACAGGCGCAGCTTGATAATGTATTATGGCAAGCAGGTAGTGTGGGGTGGATGCGTGAACAATCGATTCATTTTTCGGATACTGCCTTGATGTGGATAAATACGCAAGAGCAACAGGGTCGTACGTTGGTCTGTCTCATTCGAGCAGGTGAGCTAATGGCAACCTTTGCTGTTGGTGATGTGTTGCGTGAAGATGCGATTGCCGTTATTGCAGCATTAAAATCGCGTGGCATTAGCGTTAGCATGGTGACAGGAGATAGAAAAGCGGTTGCTACTGCCTTTGCTGCTCAATTAGGTGGCATGGATGTACAGGCTGAAGTATTACCCAATGAAAAAGATGCTGCAGTTCGCGCTTTACAAGGTGATGGGTGTGTGGTGGTATTTGTGGGCGATGGTGTGAATGATGCACCTGCTTTAGTGCGTGCTGATGTGGGTATTGCTTTGGGTTCTGGAACAGAAGTATCGGTGGATAGTGCACAAGTAGTCTTGCTGAATGATCGGTTACAGTCGGTATTAACTAGCATTGATTTATCGCGTGTTGCCCTGCGTACGATTCGTCAGAATATTGGTATGAGTTTGCTGTATAACGCGATTATGGTACCACTGGCAATTGCTGCTAAATTAACACCATTGATGGCTGCTATCGGGATGCCGATTTCGTCATTGTTGGTTATTGGCAATGCTGCACGTATCCGTGGGCGGTTTTTAAATGACTAGGGGTACTTTTATTTTCATAAAAGGGGCATAATAAGCAGCTGCTATTAATTTTATTTTGTGCTATTAATAACCCTATTTGTAACTTAGTGAAGTTGTTTATTATGAAAAATACTCTTTTTATTACTGGTGGTGCTGGCTTTATTGGCTCATCGCTTATTCGTCACTTAATGGCAAGCGGTCATTACACTATCGTTAATATTGATAAACTGACATACGCGGGTAACTTGGCTAACTTAGCTACTGTTCAAGATGATGAGCGTTATGTTTTTGCTCAGGTTGATATTTGTGATCGTTCTGCATTAGATGTTTTGTTTGCACAACATGAACCCATTGGTGTTATTCATTTAGCAGCTGAAAGTCATGTTGATCGTTCGATTAGCAGTGCTGGTGAGTTTATTGTCACGAATATTTTAGGCACTTTTACCTTGTTAGAAGCTGCTAGAAGCTATTTTTCGGCACTTAATGAACAAGAACAAGCTTTATTTCGCTTTCATCATGTTTCTACCGATGAGGTTTTCGGTAGTTTGGGTGAAGATGGCTTTTTTACCGAAGAAACTGCTTACGACCCTCGTTCGCCTTATTCAGCCAGTAAGGCAAGCTCTGATCATTTAGTACGTGCTTGGCATCATACTTACGGGTTGCCTGTCGTCGTGACCAATTGTTCCAATAACTATGGTCCTTATCACTTCCCTGAAAAACTTATTCCTTTGATGATTTTGAATATCTTGGCGGGCAAGCCGTTGCCTGTCTATGGTAAGGGAGATAATGTCCGCGACTGGTTGTATGTTGATGACCATGCTCGTGCCATTTATCAGGTATTTGAGCGGGGAAATGTGGGTGAAACCTATTGCATTGGTGGTCATAATGAAAAAACCAATTTAGAAGTAGTGCATACATTATGCGACTTAATGGACGCTCGTTTTGCAGCAGATACAACGTTGGCTGTGAAGCATCCGAGCTGTCCAGCAGCACAAGGTAGCCCTAGTCGTAGTTTAATTACTTATGTTGCTGACCGCCCAGGTCATGATCATCGTTATGCTATTGATGCCAGTAAACTAGCCAATGAACTTGGCTGGATACCACAAGAAACCTTTGAAACAGGTATTGCAGCGACAATTGATTGGTATTTAAATAATCAAGAATGGGTTGCTCAAGTGCAATCAGGCGAATATCAACAGTGGCTTACTCAAAACTATACACAACGAGGTGAATAATATGAAGATGCAGATAATACAAAAAAATCGTAAAGGCATTATTTTGGCGGGTGGCTCTGGTACACGTCTTTATCCTGCAACTTTGGCTGTGTCTAAACAGTTGTTGCCTATTTATGATAAACCCATGATTTACTATCCCCTATCAACGCTAATGCTAGCAGGTATTCGTGATATTTTGATTATTAGTACGCCTCAGGATACGCCACGTTTTGAGCAGCTTCTCGGCGATGGACATCAATGGGGATTAAATCTAACCTACTGTGTACAGCCAAGCCCAGATGGATTGGCACAAGCGTTTATTTTGGGTGCTGACTTTGTTGGTAATGATGATTCTTGCCTTATTTTAGGTGATAACATTTATTACGGCAGTGGCATGAGCAAGCTCTTACAAAGTGCTAATCAGCAAGAAGCTGGTGCGACAGTATTTGCGTATCATGTTACCGATCCAGAGCGTTTTGGTGTAGTTGAGTTTGATAAGACGGGTAAAGCGATTAGTATTGAAGAAAAACCGAAGCAGCCAAAAAGTAATTTTGCAGTGACGGGATTATATTTCTATGATAACCAAGTGGTCGATATTGCTAAAAGCATCAAGCCTTCACATCGTGGTGAATTAGAAATTACCACTGTCAATGAAATGTACCTTAATATGGGGCAGTTACGTGTTGAAACCATGGGTCGTGGTTATGCATGGCTTGATACAGGAACGCATGAAAGTCTACTCGAAGCGAGCAACTTCATTAGTATTATCGAAGCACGACAAGGTTTAAAAGTAGCTTGTTTAGAAGAAATTGCGTATCGCATGGGCTATTTGAGTGCCGAGCAAGTTGAAAAGTTAGCCCAGCCAATGAGTAAAAATAACTATGGTCAATATTTATTGCGCCTAATTAGAGAATAAAATAATGCAATTTATTTCAACGACAATTTCCGATGTGATTATTATCGAACCCAAGGTTTGGGCAGACACTCGAGGCTACTTTTTTGAAAGTTATCGTCATGATTTGTTTAAACAGCATGTTGCTGATATTGACTGGGTTCAAGATAATGAGTCTTTTTCAACTTACGGTACATTACGTGGGCTACATTATCAGTTACCACCTTTTGCGCAGAGCAAACTGGTACGCGTAATACAGGGTAAGGTGCTTGATGTTGCTGTCGATATTAGACAAAGCAGTTCTACTTTTGGTCAATATGTTGCAGTAGAGTTGAGTAGCGATAATAAACGCCAGTTATTTATTCCACGTGGTTTTGCGCATGGTTTTGTTGTGCTATCAGAAACGGCTGTTTTTCAGTATAAAGTTGATAATCATTACAGTAAGGCGTGTGACCGTGGTATTGCGTTTAACGACCCTGCTATTGGTATTGATTGGCAAATTGAGTTAGCACAAGCTTTATTATCAGATAAAGATAATGCACAGCCCTTGTTAAAAGATGCTCAGGTGTTTGCATGAAAATTCTGCTATTGGGTAAAAATGGTCAATTGGGATACGCATTACAACATAGTTTAGCCCCTTTAGGTGAGGTTATTGCTTTGGGTAGGGCTGAGTGCGATATGAGCGATTTAAACGCACTTGCTCATGCTGTACAAACGCACCACCCTGACATTATTGTTAATGCTGCTGCCTATACTGCTGTCGATAAAGCAGAAACAGATCGTATTAATTGCTATTTAGCGAATGCAGCAGCGCCTGCTATCTTGGCAGGTGAGGCGAAAGCAATAGGTGCATTGCTCGTCCATTATTCGACAGACTATGTATTTGATGGGTCTAAAACATCGCCTTATTTACCAACTGATATGCCCAATCCTATTAATTACTATGGCTATAGCAAGCTAATGGGCGAAGAGGGGATTAAATACAGTGGTTGTGATTATCTTATCTTTAGAACGAGTTGGGTCTATCATCCAGATTATGGCAATAACTTCTATCGCACGATGCAGCGTCTTGCCGCTGAGCGAGAAGAGCTAAAAATTGTTGCCGATCAGCAGGGTATTCCTAATGATGCTAGAAAGTTAGCAAAGGATACTGCACGTATTTTGTCACAACCATTAGCCGATATTAAGGCACAATCGGGTATTTATCATCTTACTGATAGTGTGGATAAACAAACCACATGGTATTGTTTTGCCAAACAAATTATCGAAGCTATGCCAGATGAAGCCAAAAAATGTCAACGCGTGCTCCCTATTGCAAGTAGTGACTACCCCACACCAGCTAAACGACCAATGTGGAGTGTGATGCAACGGTCAGAATATTTTGCATAATCGAAATTTAATTTGGAATTTAGCAGGATTTGGCTTGCCAATGCTGGCAGGACTGATTGCCATTCCGCCACTGATTCAATTAATTGGGCTTGAGCTATTTGCACTACTCAGTATTGGTTGGTTGTTGATTGGCTTTGTCGGGATGTTGGATTTGGGTGTTGCTAGAGCAATTACCTATACCTTAGCAAAAAATGAATCGGGTTATTCGCAAGCACAACAGCAATTACTGACGCATAAACTCACTTTTATTGCTTTGATACTCGGAATTTTTTGGATGCTATTGTTGCTGTGGATGTTGCCATTATTGGTTCATCACGTGCTAAATATTCCTGAACCATTGCAATCTTCAGCAGAGTCGGCATTAACATGGCTTGCATTTTCGATTCCGATTATGTTGGTTACGAATGCCAGAATTGCTATTTTGGAAGGTCAACAACGCTTTATTAAAAGTAATCTGCATAAAATTCCATTTGGCATTATGGTCTTTTTGTTGCCTTGGTGGGTTGCTTTGGTGGATGCAAACATCGTATCAATTTTTATTGGACTGTTTGTATTAAGAGTCTTATATGGTCTTAGTTTTGTGACAGGTATTTGGAAGCACGCTGCTATAAAGCAACCACTTCCTCCTTTGGCATTAAAACAATCGCTTGTTTTTAGTAGCTGGATTGCCGTTTCTAATATTATTAGCCCGATGTTAACTTATTTCGATCGATTTTATATTAGTGCTTTGCTTGGGCTTACCGCTGTCGCCTATTACACGATTCCATATGATATGTTGATTCGATTATTGGTGTTTCCTAGTGCCATTATGATTGGTTTATTTCCTGTTTTCACACGATATTACGCACAATCGGACGCACACGGAATGCAGTCAATTATTGAACATGCACATAAATTATTGCGATTTATATGGTTGCCTGTGGTTGCCATTATTTTGATAACTGTTAAACCTTTACTTGCTTACTGGTTAAGTGAGTCATTGGCAACAGAAATGTATTTTATTGCGCAATTACTTGCGTTGGGTATTTTTATTAATGGATTAGCAACTTTGCCTTACAATCTTTTACAGGGTATTGGTCGTAGTGATTTAGTTGCAAAATTTCATATTTTTGAGTTACCACTTTATGCCATAATAGTGTGGGTCGTTATTACTCAATGGGGAGTGACAGGAGCTGCTGTTGTATGGGGGGCAAGAGTATTATTAGACTTTATACTACTCTATTCTGCGTGCTATCGTCTATTGCCTGAGTTGCGTTCAATATTAAAAACATTACTTAAAACAATGTTGTCAGGTTTGTTTTTGTGTGCAATATTGATGCAAATAACGCAACCAATAGAACTAATTGTCATGCTTATTTTGTTAACAATGATACCCCTTGTTGGTTACTATGCAAAAATTAAAACAGTGTTAACACGAAATATAAAGACAACTTAATATTATGCTAGCATCCAATTGTTATCTTATTGTTCCTACTTATAATGCGGGTACTATTTGGCAAAGCTGGATTGATGCCGTATTGCATCAACAGGTGATTTCTCCTGCTCAAGTCTTAGTAATCGATTCTAGTTCAACAGATAATACGCTTGCTTTGGCACAACAAGCAGGGTTTAGAACACACTCAATCGCTAAAAAAGAGTTTAATCATGGCGCTACGCGCAATCTTGCATTCACACTTTGTCCTGATGCACAGATACTTATTTTTTTGACGCAAGATGCCATTTTAGCGACAGACAATAGCATTGAAACATTAGTAGCTGCTTTTGAACAAGAAGCGGTAGCTGTAGTTTTTGGTCGACAGTTACCACATACAGACGCGACACGCATTGCAGCACATGCACGCTTATTTAATTATCCTGCTATGAGTTACATACGTTGTTTAACTGATGTCGCACAATACGGCATTAAAACAGTTTTTTGCTCCAATTCTTTTGCTGCTTATCGACGTGAATGCTTAGAAGAGATAGGTGGTTTTCCTAATGATGTTATTTTGTCAGAAGATACTTACGTTGCTGCGAAGTTGGTTAAGCAAGGCTATCTCATTGCTTATCATGCACAGGCAGCTGTTTATCATTCGCATAATTATAGTTTGACACAAGAGTTTAGACGCTATTTTGATATTGGTGTGTTTCATGCACAACAACCTTGGATTCGTAATGAGTTTGGTGCTGCAGAGGGAGAGGGTAAAAAGTTCGTTTTATCTGAACTTGCTTATTTATGGCAGTATTCACGTTTGATAACTCCTCAGGCAATGCTTAGAACCTTATTCAAGTGGCTAGGTTATCGATTAGGGATTGAATATCAACATTTACCACGCGAGCTTTGTAAACGCTTGTCGATGCATCGAGGCTTTTGGCTATGATGGGATATGTCTTAGCATTAGTTGATATTGTCTTTATTTTTTTACTGGGTGACCGTATTGCAGATGCAATTGTACCTGAGCGAGATTATCATTTAGGTTATGTGTGGTTAATTAGCTGTACTGGTATTCTAAGTGTTGTCTTATTAGCGCTTATGGATTTATATCGATTGCCGCAAGGTGCAGATTGGTATCATTGGCTAAGAAGATTTATGTTATCGTGGCTAATGATTGGTGTCTGTGTGTTGTTTATATTATGGTCATTTAAGCTAAACGAGAGTTATTCACGTTTGTGGTTAGGCTATTGGTTAACGACTTCTCTTATCGTTACCCTATTTACTCGATTATTGGCTTATCGTTTATTGTTATTGTTTTATAGATATGGTTATAACAAGCAAAAAGTTGCTATTGTTGGCGCTGGTCGACTAGGGCAGGCTATTGGTACTTCTTTGCAGAAAGAAAGCGCATATGGTTTTGAACTAGTCGCTTTTTTTGATGATAATACTGAAAAATGGCAGCAACACTACGAAGGTATTTCTGTATACCCTGCAACTGAGTTAGCACAATGGGTAGCAGAGCATCACGTTAATGAGGTCTGGTTTGCAATGCCGCTTCGTGCAGAGGAGCGTTTGCTTAGTTTATTGCATGCTTTGCGTCATAATACGGTCAATATTCGTTATGTACCTAACTTAACAAGTTTGCGTTTGCTTAATCATGCACCAAGAAAAGTGCTAGGTTTTAGCATGTTAGATTTATCAGTGAGTCCAATGAGCGATCCCATTAGCCGTTTATTAAAATCAGTGGAGGATAAAGTGTTGGCAAGCTTGATTCTTGTATTGATTAGTCCCTTACTGCTGCTTATATCCATTGCGATTAAAATGACCAGTTCGGGTGCGGTATTTTTTCGTCAGACTCGTTTAGGAATAGATGGAAAAACATTTGAGGTGCTAAAGTTTCGCAGTATGGTGGTGCATCAAGAACTGCAAGGTCAAGTGACACAAGCGACAGTGACTGATAGTCGTATTACCCCTTTAGGTAAGTGGCTGCGTAAAACGAGTTTGGATGAGTTGCCTCAGTTTATAAATGTTCTCAAAGGTGACATGTCAATTGTAGGACCTCGCCCCCATGCAGTTGCCCATAACGATTATTATAAAGATCATGTCGATTCTTATATGCGACGCCACAAAGTGAAGCCAGGTATCACAGGCTGGGCACAAGTGCATGGTTGGCGAGGAGAGACAGATACGCTTGAAAAAATGGAAAAACGTGTCGAGTATGATCTTTGGTATATTGAACATTGGTCATTGTGGTTAGATTTATCGATTATTGTGATGACAATTTTTAAAGGATTTGTACATGAAAATGCACGCTAAACTGGGAATTGATGGGTTAAGATAATGCAAAAAAAACACCTCAATTTACTGATACAAATGACCAAAGTTGATATTTTAAGTCGTTATAAAGGCGCTTATATTGGTGTTGTGTGGTCATTACTGATGCCTGTTTTTATGTTGTTTGTTTATACCTTTGTTTTTAATGTTATTCTTAAGGCAAAATGGGGGGCAAGTAGTAGTGAAACCTCGGCTGATTTTGCCTTGCTGTTGTTTACAGGTATTGTTATTCACGGGTTTTTTGCAGAGATTATTTCTCGCGCTCCCAATGTCATTATCCAAAATAGCAACTATGTAACAAAAGTTATTTTTCCTTTGCCATTATTGCCATTGGTTAATCTATTGAGTGGATTATTTCACTCATTTATTTCTCTTTTTATTTTACTGATTGCTTTGTATGCTTATTACGGTCATCTACCGATAACTGCTATTTTTCTACCACTTATCTGGTTGCCCATGATTGTTTTATTAGCAGGCGTGTCATGGTTATTTGCAGCGATTGGGGTTTATGTGCGTGATTTGGCACAAGTAGTTGGTCCTTTGTCGATGCTATTGTTGTTTTTATCGCCAGTTTTTTATCCCATATCGCAAGTGCCAGAAAAATGGCAAGCATTAATGTTATTCAATCCATTAACGCTAATTATCGAGCAAAGTCGCAATGTGCTTATTGTTGGTAAAATGCCAGACTGGTCGTTATTAGCAATTTATATGCTGATTGCCTCTGTCTTTTGTTATGGTAGCTATCGTGTTTTTCAGAAACTTAAAGGTGGGTTTTCGGATGTTCTCTAATATTATTTACTCTATTAATGGTGCTTTAATATGAGTGAAAATTACTTGTATGAACGTGAAGCGTTAGCATTAGGGCAAGAAAATAGTCTTAGTAAATTGCTTACTTATATTCCTTATCATGCCAGCGTGCTTGATGTAGGTTGTGCGACAGGACGTTTAGGTGAGTATTTACAGAAAAACACGACTTGTATTGTTGATGGTATTGAGGCTAATACAGAATCAGCACGCATTGCACAGGGTTATTATCGGACAGTTTATCCGATTAATTTAGAGGCAGAAGATGCTTTTTCTTTAATAGAACATGATTACGATGTGATTGTGTTAGCAGATGTTTTAGAGCATCTTAGATATCCAGAGCAGATATTGCAGGAATTGGCGACAAAGCTAACACCTCAAGGTAAGTTTTTAATTTCGATTCCGAATGTGGGGCATATTGGGGTCATGTTGCAGCTTTTGCAAGGAACTTTTGTGTATCAACAGCAAGGATTACTTGATAAAACGCATGTTCGCTTCTTTAGTCAACAAAATTTAACACAATTTTTTGCAGATGCGCAACTGAAGCACTGGCGATTATTAGACAGAGTCATTGTTGGCACGCAGGGTAGTGAGTTTAATCATAGTTTACTACAGGGTATTGCACCCACATGGCTTGCGATTTTTGCTGCTTTACCAGAAAGTAATACTTATCAGTTTTTGTTAGAAGCAAGTCCTAATGCATTATTAGATAACTTAGAGTATGAACAAGAAAAGACGCACAGTATCAGAAGTCTCAATAATGGTATTTATATTAATGTTACCTTGCATTATTGTACCAGCGAGCATCCTAATGACTATCAGGCACTCACGCATTTGTGTTATTTGCATGAGCAGATGTTTACGGTAACTTTTTCTTTACCGTCTAATATTACAAAGTTACGGTTTGATCCAGCTGATATTGCTGGTATTATGCAGCTTGAGCGTTGTCAATTACAAGATGCGAGTCATACTCCGATATGGACACTAACACAGCAGAGTCATATTATAGAACAAAGTGCGAGTTTGACGATGGCTTGGTCAGACAATAATGTGGTTGCGCTAGACATGTTAGATGCTGACCCTTGGTTTGTGTTGCCTGTCTCTATTGATACTTTAGGAGTAGCACGGTCGTTTGTTGTTCAATTTAGCTGGCCACATACTCATGATTATTGGTTGCTAGAGGCGCAATGGCGCGATAAAAATAAACAGCTACAACAGCAAGTGCAAGCGCAACAACAGCAAGTGCAAGTGCAACAACAAGAACATAACGAACTTAAAGCACGTTATCAACAGCTTTATGTACAGTTTTCCAGTATTAAACTGGTCGTTAAGCAGTTGTTATCACTTCTTAAAAATAAACTCGTTAGCTAATAACTAACATAAAAATTAACGCTTAGCCATGTGATTATTATGCAGAACCTTATTCAACGATTTAAACCTCAGCTCAGTCGTGCTTGTCACGCGCATGGGTTAATTTTACCCATCTGTCGCCAGCTTAAAAAGCTCATAAAAAAAATAATACAAAAAAAAGCGGCATTAACAGCACCACCAAGCGAAATGCCCTTAGAAGAGGGGCAAATGTGGATTCAACGTGTTTTGAGTCAATCTGCTGCAGACTATCTCGCAGCAGATCGTTGCAAGTCATTATCCAATAAACCACATTCACATCGTGTTATTGCATTTTACTTACCTCAATTTCATGCGTTTGAGCAAAATGATAAGTGGTGGGGTAAAGGGTTTACCGAGTGGACAAATACAACGAAATCTTGTGCACAGTTTGTAGGACATGAGCAGCCTAGATTACCTGCAGAGTTAGGGTTTTATGATTTGAGCTGTGTTAATAATATGGCAAAGCAAGCGTCATTAGCAAAAGCGCATGATATCGATGCTTTTTGTGTTTACTATTATTGGTTTGCAGGAAAACCATTAATGGAAAAGCCGCTTCAAAATTGGCTGGCAACGCCCGACCTTGATTTCCCATTATGTTTGTGTTGGGCGAATGAAAACTGGACACGTCGTTGGGATGGTCAAGATCAAGAAGTTTTGATTGCGCAAAACCATAGTTCTGAAGATGATCTTGCTTTCATTGCACATATCAGTGCTTATTTACTTGATCCACGTTATATGCGCGTAGATAATAAGCCGTTATTGATTTTGTATTATCCTAGTTTATTGCCTGATGCTAAAGAAACTGCACAGCGTTGGCGTGGCTATATGCGTACATATCATCAATGCGAGTTGCATTTATTATGTGTTCAGTCACGCGATAAAGTTGATCCTAATACAATTGATTTTGATGGTGCCATTGAGTTTCCCCCTGTGGGCAGCCATGCTGTGCCTTATCCGCATAGTGTAGACTTAATTAATCCTGATTTTACAGGACAACTTTATGATTATGCCAAAACAGTCACACATCGACTGGCAACAGATACCAAAACTGACTATTATCGTGCGCGTGGTGTGATGCCTGGTTGGGACAATACACCGCGTCGTGGCGCAAAAGCGAATTTATTTATGGGTAATACGCCTGAGCTATTTGCCTATTGGTTGCATGATGCGATTTTAACGATGCGTTGGCAGCATAAAGCGCAAGAACAACTTGTTTTTGTTAATGCGTGGAATGAATGGGCAGAGGGGGCTTATTTAGAACCAGATCGTCGTCATGGACATGCTTATATTTGTGCCGCTGCTCAGTCAATTGGTTACTGGAATCAGCCGTGTGCTCAATTGTTGCAAGAGGGCATTCAACAGCATAACAACGCAATCATTATTCATGCCTATTATGCTGATGTATTAATACAAATAGCCCAACTGATCACTGCTAGTCAACTTAAGTGTGATATTTGGATTACTGTATCTTCTGCAGATACTGTGTCGTTGGTGAATCAGCTTTGGACAGGAGTACGTATTTATCAAACGCCTAATTTGGGACGTGATATTGCCCCATTCTTGGCAGTTTATCCCGATATGTTGGCGCATGATTATCAGGCTGTCTTAAAAGTTCACACCAAAAAATCACTGCATCGACAAGACGGTAACGAATGGCGCAATTATTTATATCAGCAACTGTTGCCAGCAACACAAACGCAGGCAATGCTTGAGCAATTCATGTCGCAAAAGGACAGTGGTATTCTGCTTCCCGATGGACATGCACCCGCAATAAAACACTTTTGGGGATCGAACCGCAATTGGCTTAATCGGGTGCAAAATAAATTAGGACTTGCACCGATTACAGGAGAAGAAGTGTTTACAGCTGGCAGTATGTTTTGGTTTAAACCGCAAGCTTTGTTAACGTTAGCGAATCGTCCCATTGTTTGTGGCGATTTTTATCAAGACTTACCTAATCATATTGACGGTAGCTTAGCGCATGCACTAGAAAGAACCTTTTCGTTAGTTGCAAAGCAGCATAAATTTGATACTAATGTGGTTAGTGATATGCTAAAAATGCCACATGATTATACCCCCGATAATTGGTCAGCTTATTTAGGGGTTGGGGGATAGAGTCGATGTGGTGGACAGCGGTTGACTACGATAAGATTTTACCTCTATTAGCACGGCTACCTACGTCATATGGTTATTGGTTTAGTCAATGGCGCGGTTTGTTATATGCGCTACTTAAGCGTGATTGGCGCATAGTCACAGGTGTCGATGCTGATGTGGACTTGCGAACAACAATGGCATTAGCATTGCTTTACCCGCAAGCGAGCATAAACCAACAGCGCACTTATCGACGACAGCGTTATCAGGCGCAAGCCATAGCAGAATGGACATCGGAGCGTTTAGCGCAACATATCATGCAAGTGCGTTCTCCTGTGTTGCCACAGTTGCCAAATGCTGCTATTTATATTACTGCACACTATGGAGCAAGTATCGAAGCGGCTTATTGGATTGAACAGCAATCGGGGTCTGGCTTACTGATGACCTCTAATATTGTGGCGAGAGAGGATATTCCCCTATCGATTCAACATCATTATCAGCGCAAATATGCGCCATTGTCACATCAAGATGTCGAAACAGCACCTAATGCTTTTTTACGTCAGCTTAAAAAAGGAAAAAGCATTATTCTACTTGCCGACTTACCAGGTGATATTCATCATTGCACTAGCGTGGAAACAGCATTAGGTATTGCTAATCTTGCATCAGGTGCAAGACGTTTGGCGCAAGCAAGTGGTGTGCCGTTAATTGCCTATACAGCGATTTATAATGCATGGGGACAATGGCAATTTTCTTTTTCGCCGCTGTGTTATGTTTCAAAAGACGATGGGAGTGGATATGAACCTGCCTATCACCATCTTACGAGTCAGCTGTTAGCACATCCTGAACACTGGTGGGCAATGGATTTGCTACCGTTATGGTATCCGCGCTAATTGCTTGCCAGCGTCGTGGTAACATGACAATCCCTACCTCGTGACCCACTTGCTCAATCTCTAGCTGAACAAGGCGATAAACGCCATCGATGGTTAAAATTGCCTGTTCACACATGAGTAATACATTAATCCAATAGCGACCATGTAATAAAGGTAATCCCTCAAAAACAATGTTCACTTTTCCAGCACCAGCAGCATTGCGCTCGATATTGATACCATCATAATAGGTAACACAACTACTGATATTGCGTCCCTCATTATCGGTGAACACAATAGCGACTGTCGGGCAGGGCGTATTTGGGTCGGATAAAAATTGAATATCAATGGTAAGATTACTGCGCTCACTGACACACATTAATAACTCAGATTGAGTGCCGTCAACATTAACGGATACAGCACTCAGCCTCGCCACGCCTAAATGGGCATCAGTAGGACGCTTACTAGCAATATCAGATACAATGGCGCGATAAGACAGGCTATCTAAAAAAGACTGATACTCACTGACAATCGCTCGAGGTTCACCTAACGCACGTACTTTTCCTGCTTCTAGCCAGACTACTCGGTTAGATAATACTTGAACTTGATACAGTGCGTGCGAGCAAAAAATAATTGTAACGCCCTTTTCGCGCAGTGCCATAATCCGATCAAACGATTTTCGTGCAAAAGCACCATCACCGACGCTTAACGCTTCATCGATAATCAAAATATCAGGATCAACACTGGTGGCAATTGAAAATGCTAAGCGTACAAACATACCACTAGAGTAGGTTTTCACAGGCTGATCAATAAACGCTTCGATGCCAGAAAAGGCAACAATGTCATCAAAGCGTTCTTCAACTTCTTGCTCAGACAACCCCATTAACATGCCGTACATTTTAATGTTTTGTGCGCCCGTAAACTCAGGGTTAAATCCCGCCCCTAATTCGAGTAATGCTGCTACTCTGCCGTTGACTTGCAGAGTGCCTTGTGACGGTGTCAGTGTGCCAGCAATAAGCTGTAAGAGTGTTGACTTTCCCGCACCATTTTGTCCAATGACACCCAACACCTCGCCTTTTTTTAGACTAAAGCTTGCATTGGTTAAGGCATTAAACTCTCGAAAATATTGTCGACGATGTCCCCAAATAAATTGCTTTAATCGATCAATTGCCTGTGCATAAATACGATAGCGTTTACCTAACTGCTCAGCAACAATGGCAATATCTGACATGCTAACTCCTTACTAGGCTATCTTAAAGCCGATAATTATAAGCGATTAGCTTTTTTCAGTTCGTTATTAAACAAAGTTAGTTGCTACAAACGGTACTAAGCTAGCATTATTAATACCTTGTAATACGCCCACTAAACTTACTTCACTGGCTTCGATACTAGTAATATTCGATGTTGCTTGATTAGTAACGTACCAAATTTGTGCATCACCAACAATATCGCTACTAATGACAACTGTTTTTGCCTGACCTGTCGGTGCGGCAAAAGTCTTACCTGCGCCAAATAAGGCAGCAATTTTATCTGGTGAGTCCAAAGCGTAGCCTTGCACTGATAAAATATTACCATTAGTCCACGTAGCACTGGCTGTGCTCGTATCTAGTTTGGTTGTTATGGCACTTGCTGTGTTTGTCTTGTTCAGAAAAGCACTGAAGTCGAGTATATCACCGCCAGCACCAATTTTGAATCCGCTAATAATATCCATTCCATTTAATGCAGGCGTAGACTCAAAGATAATCTTATCAATATAATCTCCCAATAAATAACCATCATTACCACCCATGCCACGTAAAATGCTGCCATACTTGGTTGCAACCATAATTTCAGTTGCATCGCTACCTATGACGCTAACACTCCCCCCCCTTGCTATGCTAGAAACAGCATTGAGATTGATTGTTTTAGCATTGGCTAACTCACCTGTTTGTAGCGAAGAAGCATGTCCATTATAGGTAACGATGTCTTTCGTTAAGTCAATCACAAGCGTACCAGGAATACTACCAGAAACCGATAAAGTTCCTCCTGATTCTACGAGGTTGGCATCCAAAAAGCTCACACTAATCGGAGCAGAAATAGCATCATCGGGTAATAGCTTAGAGTTAAAATCAGTCGTACTAAACGTGACGATCACATTGCTGAGACTATCATTTTCACTGTGTGCAGTCGCTTTTCCTGTCAGTGAGAGGATTGCTTCTGTATCCGATGCTTTGACGAGTTTAGCGGTAAGCCCTTTAGGTACTGCGCTGATTGACCCCAATACCGCTCCGACAGCACCAGAAAAAGTATCATTAGTTAAACTAATCACAATCGTATTGGCAATGCTACCATCGTTATTAAATGATTCAGTTAATTGATTACTGCTATAGCGTAATGCACTGCCTGATATTGCCGATACTTGTGTCGATGCCAATAAGGAAGCGAGTGTGCTTTGCGCTAATAAATTATTGATATCAACCAGTGTCGCTACTTGCGTAATTTCTGAGGCATCAATAATACCAACCGTGCTAGCTGTGGTATTCGCTAAAAACCAAACACTGGCATCACCTGTTAGGTCAGCTGTGATAATAACGGCTTTTGCAGCGCCTTTGGGGGCTGCTAACGTTTTTCCTGCACCAAAAAGATTAGCAATCGCATTAGAGGTTATCAGTGCATTGCCTTGTACGACAATGACATCTCCATTATTCCAAGCTGTTTGTAATTTTTGACTCGCATCGGCATTAACCATGCTCACTGTGCCAGCTGTTTTATTTAAAAAACGTCCAAAATTGAGTTGGTCAGTACCAAGCGCAAAATTAGTAATAACATCCATGCCATTACTCAGTGCTGAACTATTAAATAAGATATTATCTTTTCCAGTTCCTAAGAAAATGCTGTCATTACCACTACCCGCATCAACCTTATCACCAAAGTTAGAGCCAATATATCGATTATTACCAGCATCTCCCACAAAACTAATCATCTGTGTTGTAGTAGCTGTAGTAGCTGTAGTAGCTGTAGTAGCTGTAGTAGAATCGAGCGTCAATCCAGACAAGTTAGCATTGAGTGCGCTGGTAATGCTACCACTGCTCAATGTCGGCGCGATGCTATTCATTAACAAGGTGTTGTTAGTTAAGTCTAGGTTAAGTGATCCTGTGAGCGCTGTTTTGGCATAAAGCGTTGTGGCAGTTTCCCAAAATCCATCTTGCAACATTAGAGTGGGCGCTTGTTTAATGATTGCAACAGCCAACTCGCTATCAGTATTGGGGAGGGAGGACAACTGAGTGATAGTAGGCTCAGTTTCAATTAAACTATGCCAAATTAGCAATTTATCAATGAGAGCATCCCATTTTTGACTGACAATATCGAAACTAACAACCGTTTTTAATACCAATCCCAAATCGCCACCAATAGCCGCTTCATGTTGCCAAAAACTGACTTCTTGCGCATTGGGTGCACGACCTATCGCATTTTGATAAATAAGCACCACTTTTTGATCATAACTGAGAGTGCTTCCGAATGCTTCATTAAATAATGCTGAGCTAATCATTTGCTGAGCAATTTGTTGTAAACTTGCCCCTGTATTATTGACTCCCGCCCAAAATGTAAGACTTTGCGTATCGGGTAGTTTGCCGAATACTGATTGATAAAGTTTCGATAGTTGATGCGCTTGTGTTGTGAGTTCATCGTGAGATAAGGCAAGTTCAATTACTTGGGCTTGTGTTGTCAGTCCTGTATCTAATCGCGTTACAAAATAATTTTTTTCAAAATCTGTCGGTGCTTTGAGCAACATATCTTGATAAATAGCGGTAATAAAGTCAGTATTGTTTTGCATTGTATGAGTTCCTTAATCGTTACAGTGTTAAGCCCATTTTAACTTGATCCATTTTGGCTAATAATGACTGTAATTGGCTATAGTTATTCAAAAATTGTGTCATGCTGACAGAACCTTGAGTCGTAATTTTTTGACTCCACTGTGTTACTTGATCATTTAGTTGAGCCAATAAATCAGTTGCTACTGTCGGTTTGCTCGTATCGACAGGCGTGGTTGCTGTTGTAGCGACATTAGTTGTTGTGGTATTCGTGTTAGTAGCAACAGTGTTATTGGCAGTGACTGCGTTAGTATCTGTTGCTGCAGTCGTATTGGTGGTCGCAGCATTCGATGTTGTGTTGGTGCTGACAATATTAGGTAAAGTTATGGTTTGCGATAAATTGGTTGTTTTGATCGCCAAATTTGCAGCAATTGCTTGTGCTTGTGTAATGGCATCGGCAGCAAAGTTGTTTACCCCCGTATCGATTAACCCATTATCTTTGCGTGTGGCATTGTTATCAGTGCGCCAATCGTAGCTTGTACCCATGCCACCTTGTGCAAGGTTACGTAAATCAATACCATGGTTTGACCCTTCATAGAGTTTTCCAGGTTGATAAGCAATTCCTTTTGCATCGAGCTGATCTGCCAAACCAGACAGGTTAGACTTATCAACGCCATAACTATCCATAAGCGAAAGCAAACCTTGCGCATCGCCTGCGCCCACGCCACCCATGCTATAGCCATCATTACGCATAAGTGTATAGTGATAGTCTCCTGCACCGTTATCAACCATCGCAATATTGCCAGACTGTGCTACAATTTGTTTAGGGTCAACGGGCTTATAGCCTGCGGTTTTCAGATCTTCTGCTTGGCTTGGTGCATTAGCACCAAAGAATAGATCGTTCGTTGCTTGTTTTGTCGCGCTTAATGGGTCTTTAGAAGCCATAATAGCTGACCAATCACGATAATCGGTATTAGCCCCAACGACGCCCGATACGAGGTGTGCTGCAGTCGAAAAATCAACGCCCGTTGCTGCCATAAAGGCGCTAAGTGTTGGTGCTTTGTTTTTATCTGTCGTTGTGCTTGCACTAGCTGCTTGTTTTTCTTGCAACAATGCTGCAAATGCGTTGTCTACCGCTCCCGTACTATTCGAATAATTAGGTAAATTAACCGTATTATTGACGGACGATAAAATTGTATTTGTATCAATCATAACCCTTACTCCTGTTTTGAGTAAGCTTAAGCAATGCTTGTGCCAACTAACATAAAAAGTAGTTTGTGCGTTTCATCACAGGCATAATGTCAAAAAATGCTATGCTATAATAAAAAATATACAATAGACAGCGCACAACAAATAGTAGACCCAATTTCGGAGGATTAAGTAGATGTTAAAATTTCTTATAACACTCGCATTAGCATTTATTTCATGCCAAAGTAATGCGATGATGCCTACTTCTGTGGCAATGGTTAATTTTATAATTGGGCAAGTCGATTGTTATGATGTGCAAGGGCAGAAGCGTAGCCTATCAACGAATCAAGCCATTTATGAGGGTGAGCGCGTTGTGACCCATGAGGATGCGCGTATTATGCTTAAAATGAGTGATAATGCCATGATTAGCTTGCATCCAAGTAGCGACTTATCAATTAACGCTTATTATTATGACCGTGATAATGCACTCAATAATCACATCGACTTAAAACTTAATGCAGGTAGTGTGCGCAGTATTACAGGCTATGCAGGACAGGCGAATAAAGACAGTTATCGATTAACCACACCTTTGGTTGCGGTGGGGATTCGTGGTACGGATTTTGTGGTGCAAACAGACGATAGTATGAGTCGTGCGGCATTGATTAGTGGTGCGATTGCGGTGGTTTCTTTACAAAGCGATTGTCAGAGTGCACCATCACATTGTTCTGGTGCGATGCTTTTGGACGAGACACATAAAAACATGATGATTGAGTACCAAAAAGGGGCAACACAGTTGCAAGTTGTTCCTATTCGTATCGACTTACAACAGGCAAGTAGTCAGCAAAGCAGTGATGGAAAGACAGGTGCATTGGCATTGTCTAATAAATCAGAACTTCCCATTGCTAGCCTGACATCACTTAATACTCAGGCAACACAGGGCAATACGCAATCTGCCGCTGTTCCATCATCTTCTTTTACATGGATTGCTAATACAGATGCAACGACAGATAACAGTGATAAAGTGATTAAATTGGTTAATGCTCAAGGGGCTTATTGGGTAGCAAGTGCTGCCAATACGAGCGTACCGCTTGCGGGCACTGCCAGTTTATCGCTTAGTCAGGTGCAACTGTTTGTGAATGGGCAAAGTGTGGCTGTGCAGGCGAGCAGTCCTTATCTGAATCTTAATTTTGATACGCGACAATTTAATACAGGAATGCAATTAAACAGTAGCGCACTGACACAGGTGGCTAATCTGAATGCAACAGGATTTATTCGTGAAAATGGACGCTTTTATAGCACGCAAGGGGCGAATGTGTCTGGGTTGTTAGCGAGTAATGGCACGGAAGCGGCTTATTTGTTCAACTTGTATCATCTCAATCAGCTTGCAACTGGAACGGCTGTTTGGCAAAAATAGCACAGCGTGTTTATAGTGCGCTATTTTGCTTGGTTAGCCTTAGCGCACACGCTCAAAACACACTAGCGACCGATGCTGAAGGCTGCCTCATGGCAACGCCAGAGGATGGTGTTTGTCTGCAAAATTATGCACAGCAAAACTTGCTTAATAACAATCGTTATACTTTGGGTTATCAGTATGGCTATGATACTAACTATTTACGCAGTACCAGTGCTCAAACTCTTATTTTAACCCTACCGAGTATTGATTTATCTTTACCATTATCATCAGCACAGCAGCCAATAGCGCAACCCTATCATCGTTTGTCGCTAGGGGTGACGCATCAGCATTTAAGCTCACAAACCCCTTGGCAATTTCAGGCAAATTTACAACTCGATCAGGTGAGCACAGAGCAAACGGGTAAACAAGAAGTACAATTGCAGCTAACACATCCATGGCATAGTGCACAGCTGGTGTATACGCTCAAGCATTACGATATGATGCAGCAAGGCAGTTATCAAATTGGTAATGTGGCACTGTTTTATCCTGTGAATAGCTCTGTTTATGTGGGGGCTGATATTGAAACAAGTCGCACCCCTAATCAACAAACCGACGGTAACTATATTGGATTAAATTGGCTTTATGGCGTGAGTGAGTACACGCATTTTTTATTGAAAACAGGTCAGGATAATGCACAGTATGAGCGAGCAGGTGACGCGCAATATCGTTGGCAGTTGGGAGTGCATCATCAACAACCCTTGGCAAAAGGATTGGTAAATCTAGCTGCTGCTTATCAATACAGACAAGATAGTGCAGGTTATAGCCCATTGCTCAATCATGATGCCACGCGACTGCAAGCCTATTATCATTATTATGCAGAATATGCTTATCCGCTTAACGAATATACTCAGCTTGCTGTA
>CAMCGI010000005.1 GCA_945874205.1 Francisella tularensis subsp. holarctica | reverse complement strand
ATGAAGCACGGGCACAGTTTGTGACGCTCTTTAAAGACATTCAAAAGCTGAAAACACAGCTCGACCAATACACCGATTTAACCAAAGAAAATACGCATAATATTGAGCAAATCATCCCAGATAATCAATTGCGTGCTTTCCGTAGCATGTATTTAGAAACCGCGCAGCGACTCAAAGAAAAACAAGATAAAAACGAAGGTACAGAAGAAGTCGAACAACTCGATTTTGAGTTTGTTTTATTTGCTTCTGCCATTGTTGATTACGATTATATCGTGAAGCTGATGAAAGACTTGTCGCAAAGCAAAGGCGATAAGCAAAGCATGAGCCGTGAGGAACTGATTAGCCTGATTCTTTCCGATGCTAAATTTATGGAAGAACGCAATGATTTGGTTGCCTATATCGACACGCTCAAGGCTGGTGAAGCCTTATCAGAAAAAGTCATTCGTGAAGGTTATGAAAGTTTCAAAGCCAAACAGTCTGCCAAACAACTCGCCGACATCGCCCAACAATACGGACTGCCAGTGAATGCTGTGCAGGACTTTGTCGCAAAAGTTATGCAACGCATGGTCTTCGATGGTGAGGCGTTAAGCGACCTGCTCGCACCGCTCGACTTAGGCTGGAAAGCTAGGGCTAAAAAAGAAACCGAACTCATGGCAGCCTTAATACCTCTTTTTCATAAACTCGCCAAAGGGCGCGATATTTCTGGGTTGAAGGTGTATGAATAACCAAGCTAGAACGGATAAGATTAACCATTTTGCCGACGTCGGGAAAATGCTCGAACACAGCAAGAGGTGTGAAGCATGTCATTTTTAACGCAACATGAAGCAGACTCGTTGCTCGCATTAGAAAAGTTTTATTTGGGAACTGACCGTTTTGCTTACCCAGCTTTAGGTGGTGCTTTGCGTCAGGTGAGTGATGACTGGATTCAAATAACAACACCTTATCTTGATCGGCACAATGATTGTTTACAGTTTTATATTCGTAAAGAAAATAGCAGCTATTTGTTTACCGATGATGGCTACATTATCCAAGACTTGATGGATTCTGGTTGTCCGCTAGATACGCCTAAGCGTCAAGAGTTGTTAAGAATTACCCTCGCTGGCTTTGGTGTTCAGTTAGATGGCGAGCAATTGGTGTTAAAAGCATCGTCCGAAAACTTTGCCTTAAAAAAACATAATTTTGTGCAAGCGATGTTGGCGGTTAATGATCTGTTTTATCTGGCTTCGCCCTTTACCTCTAGTTTGTTTTATGAAGATGTCACCCAATGGTTAGATTTGTCCGAAATTCGCTATACGCCTAAAGTGAAGTTTACGGGTAAAAGCGGTTATGACAATATGTTTGACTTTGTCGTGCCTAGATTTCGTAAAGAACCAGAGCGAATTATTCAGGCAATCAATAGCCCTAAAAAAGACAGTGCGGAAGCGTTACTCTTTAAATGGCATGATACGCGCGAGGTTCGTTCGCTCGATACAAAGCTTTACGCTTTGTTAAACGATTCTGTAGTGCCTGTATCTGAGTCAGTTGTGGTGGCGTTTAACAATTATGAGGTTACGCCTGTTTTGTGGTCTCAACGAGAGACAGTAAGAGGAGCTTTAGCGGCATGACACAGATGACCACCCCCCGCCTTCGGCGTACCCCTCCAACGGAGGGGAATTTGCCCCAGCTCCGCTTCCCTGAGTTTAAGGATCTGGGGGTGTGGGAGATATTTAGTATCGCGGATCTATGTGAATGTGGTTTAGCAAATGGTGTATTTAATGATCCGAAGAAAGTAGGAAAAGGCTATAAACTCATCAATGTTATTGATATGTATATTGAAACATCCATACAAGAAGGGTCGTTAACCCTATTAGAGTTGTCTGAAACCGAGTTTACTAAAAACAAAGTAAATTATGGTGACATATTTTTTACACGATCTTCATTAGTTAAATCAGGAATTGCATATTCTAATATTTATTTAGGTTGTTCTAACGATGTGACTTATGATGGTCATCTGATTAGATTCAGAGTTGACCAGAAAAAAATAAATTCCCTTTTTGCCAACTACATTTTAAGAACTAACAATGTTAGAGAGCAATTAGTTGCTCGTGGAAAGTCTGCAACAATGACAACTATAGGGCAAGCTGATGTAGCGAGCGTTAACTTATGTATTCCATTGATACTTCCAGAACAACAAAAAATCGCAGCTTGCCTATCATCTCTCGATGACCTAATTACTGCCGAAAACCAACAACTCGAAGCCCTGAAAACCCATAAAAAAGGGTTAATGCAAAGCCTATTTCCTGCCGAAGGTGAAACAGTGCCTAAATTTCGTTTTCCTGAGTTTAAGGATGCGGGGGAGTGGGAGGAGAAACCTTTTAAAGAAATAGCAAAATTCTTATCAGGGGGCACTCCTTCAAAAGATGTACCTGAATATTGGGAGGGTACGATTCCTTGGATAAGTGCTTCTTCAATGCACAGTACCAAAATTGAGAAATCTGATTCTAACATTACTTTTTTGGCTGTATCCGATGGTGCGCGAATGGTGGATAAAGGCACATTACTTTTGCTTGTGCGTGGGAGTATGTTACATAAGAGGATTCCTATTGGAATTACTGAAACTACTGTCTCATTCAATCAAGATGTTAAAGCTATTGTGCTCAAAGGAGATGTTTCAGAGCGATACTTAATGAGTTTTTTAATCGCATCAGAATCGAAATTGCTTGCAGCGGTTACAGCAACAGGTATTGGCGCAGGTAAACTAGATACAAATGATCTAAATGATTTGTTAATCAAATTTCCCTCCCGCCCCGAACAACAAAAAATCGCGGCTTGCTTATCCTCTCTCGACGATCTTATCAGCGCACAAAGCCAAAAAATCGAAGCCTTAAAACAGCATAAAAAAGGCTTAATGCAGCAGTTGTTTCCTAACGCTAATTTAAAGACATAATAAAATGACCAACCAAGACCAAAAACAACTGGGTAATACCCTATGGGCAATCGCTGATGACCTGCGTGGTGCAATGGATGCGGATGATTTTCGAGATTACATGCTTTCGTTTCTATTTTTGCGCTACCTATCGGATAACTACGAGTTAGCGGTTAAAAAAGAATTAGGTTCGGACTATCCCGATAGTGTGGAAGCAGGAGCTTCACCTTTAGCGCAATGGTATAAAAACAACCCCGACGATGTAGCAGAGTTTGAAAAACTTATGCGTCGTAAAGTGCATTATGTTATCGAACCGAAATACCTCTGGACAAGTCTTGCCGAAATGGCACGCACTCACCACAATGATTTGTTAAAAACCTTGCAGGCGGGATTTAGTTATATCGAAAATCAATCCTTTGAAAGTGCTTTTCAAGGGCTATTTTCAGAAATCAACCTTAGCTCCGATAAATTAGGCAAACGCTACGAAGATCGTAATGTCAAACTATGTACCATTATTAGCAAAATTGCTGAAGGTATTGCTAAATTTTCAACCAGTAGCGATATGCTCGGAGATGCCTACGAGTACCTGATTGGTCAATTTGCCGCAGGTTCGGGTAAAAAAGCAGGAGAGTTTTATACTCCCCAGCAAATTTCGACCATTCTTTCAGAAATTGTGGTGTTAGATAGCCAAGACCCCACGGCAGGTAAGCGCGAACGATTGGATAAAGTGCTCGATTTTGCCTGTGGTTCTGGTTCGTTATTGCTCAATGTGCGTAAGCATTTGGGGGCGCAGGGTATTGGTAAAATTTTCGGACAAGAAAAGAATATCACCACCTATAATCTTGCTCGTATGAATATGTTATTGCATGGTGTAAAAGACTCAGGATTTGATATTTTTCATGGTGATACGCTACTTAACGAGTGGGAGATACTTAGCGAACTTAACCCAACTAAAAAAATTGAATTTAATGCCATTGTTGCCAACCCACCATTTAGCTATCGCTGGGAACCTAAGGAAGAAATGGCGAAAGACTTTCGCTTTAACAGTTATGGATTAGCGCCTAAATCAGCTGCCGATTTTGCCTTTTTACTGCATGGATTTCACTTTTTAGCCAAAGATGGTGTGATGGCGATTGTGTTGCCGCATGGTGTATTGTTCCGTGGCGGAGCAGAAGAAAAAATCCGTAAAAAGCTATTGCAAGATGGTCATATTGATACGGTCATTGGCTTGCCAGCAAACCTGTTTTATTCGACGGGTATCCCTGTGTGCATTCTGGTATTGAAAAAATGCAAAAAGCCTGATGATGTGTTGTTTATCAACGCCAGCGAGCACTTCGAAAAAGGGAAACGCCAGAATAAATTATTACCTGAACACATTGAAAAAATTGTTTCGACTTACCAACATCGAACGGATGAAATCCGTTATTCACGCTGTGTTTTAATGGATGAAATCGCACAAAATGATTTTAACCTGAATATCTCGCGCTATATCAGCACTGCACAAGCAGAAGTACAAATTGATTTACAAGTAGTGAATGCTGAACTGCTTGCCATTGAGCAAAGACGTTTAGATGCGGTTAATCAGCATAACGCCTTTTTGCAAGAATTGGGCTTGCCCGTTTTGCCACTAATGACTTAAAAGGGAAAAAATGTTTAAATTACTCGCAATCGCAGTTGCTACTGCATTTTTATCTGGCTGTGCCCATATAACCGAGCCAACGCTGGCTAAAACAGATACTACTATTTTACCTGTTAGCGATAACACGCAAGCAACACTTCCTCAATGGAAGTCTTTCTTTCCCGATTCACGTTTGCAAACCTTGCTCAATGCTGCTTTGGATAATAATCGTGATTTGCGTCTTGCGATTGCGCGTGTCAGCGAAGCGCGTGCGCAGTATGGTATCGCCAATGCCGACCGCTTACCCAGTGTCGAGGCTGGGGTGGGGGCAACGCGCAGCAGCACACCAGCGAGCGTATCGCAACAAGGCAAACGTTACGATCAGACCAGTGGCAATGTGATGCTCAATATCCCCAGTTATGAATTAGACTTATGGGGGCGTGTCGCTAATCTCAGCGAGGCTGCCTTAGCCAGTTTCTTAGCTGTTGATGCTAATGCGCAAGCTGTACGTTTGTCGCTGATGGGCGATATTGCCAGCACCTATTATCAGTGGCTCGAAACGAAAGAACGGCAGAAATTGGCTACAGCGACCTACAATAATCGGCTTGCCATGCGTGGTCTTATCGACAAACGCATTGCCGCTGGGGTAGCCTCCGAAACTGAACGCTTACAAGCTGAAGCCCTTAACGATGGGTTATTGCGTGATAGTGCTGAAATTATGCGTCAGAATGTTATTTCTAGTAATGCGCTAACGATATTAGTGGGTGTTCCCTTGTCAACATTGACCTTACCAGCCGATTTGCCTTTGCAACAGCAAGCCAGTAATCAGAATATTCCCACAGATGCGCCTTCTCATTGGTTGCTACGTCGCCCCGATGTGCAAGCGGCAGAGCTTCGCCTAAAAGCTGCGGATGCTAATGTGCAAGCGGCACGTGCTGCCTTCTTACCACGTATTAGCTTAACAGGAGGCTATGGCACGGCAAGCAGTTCGTTAACAGGATTATTTGCTGAAAATAGCGAAAGCTGGAACTTTATGCCGCAAATTATCCTGCCATTGTTTAACTCAGGACGCACACAGGCTAATTTAGACTTAGCTGCTGCACGACAAGTGGGCGCAGTTGCCGATTATGAAAAGACACTACAAATCGCCTTCAAAGAAGTCGCTGATGCACTACTGAATCGTAGCAACTATGCCACGCAGATTGGTCATCAGCGTAGCCTGTTAGAACGTCAGCAGCAACGCCTCGCCATTAGCAGCAAGCGTTATGAGCAGGGTTCGACAAGTTACCTAGAAGTGCTAGACGCGCAACGTGAATGTCAGACGGCAGAGACACTTTTGGTTCAACTGATTCGAGCGCAAAAAGTGGCAGAAGTACAGGTGTTTAAGGCGTTTGGTGGTGGAAGTTGACGTTGTTTAGTGAGTACCCATGAATGCTGCCGTACTTACAATCGCTTTTTTTTATCAATTTGAAGTATTTTGTTTTCTGTTAATTTACCTTAAGGATAAATAATGATTGAATTAACCAACCTAAAAAGCGTCTCTGGTTTGGTCGCTGCTTACCAAGTTCGAGAAGACCTACAATACAATGGTGAAGCATTAACACCTCATCAATATGCAGTCGTTCGCTATCTTGTTGCTGAGTCATTGAATGATGACCAATTTTCAGAGCATTTATTGCGTCAGAACCTCGAAAAGTCAGATTTAATAAGTATTGGCTGGCAAAATGGGTATTATGTTATTGGTGATGCAGACGAATTTATCAACTGCTCATTCTTTAATGCGTTAACACCTGAACAGTGGTTTCAAAAAAGTGAATAAAGTTGACTTTTTTGCAGATGGAAAGCCCTTTTTAAATGATGCCTGATTTTTCTTTATTGCAATGGCTTGCCATTGCCTTGCTATTTGTTTGGACGGGCTTTGTACGTACAGGTTTGGGGTTTGGTGGTGCAGCCTTAGGCTTGCCGCCACTGTTGTTCGTTTATAATGATCCTGTGTTTTGGTTACCCATTATTGCTACGCATTTATTGTTTTTCTCTGGTTTAACGTTACGCACGCGCCTGCATAATGTTGACTGGCAGTATTTATGGTACTCATCGTGGTATATCGTGCTACCTGCTTTAGTCGGTGTTTTTGGGTTAGTGACTCTGCCAACAGTATGGCTTAATCTTTTTATTTACTCGGTGGCATTATTTTATGGTTTTATTTGGTTTGTTAATTACAGCATCCACAGCAATAGCCCGTGGGTAGATAAGTTTTTATTGGTATTTGGTGGTTATGTCGCTGGCACATCCTTAACAGGAGCACCACTAATTGTTGCCGTCTTTATGCGTAATGTGGCAAAAGAAAGATTACGTGATACTCTGTTTGTACTGTGGTTTGTGCTCGTCAGTATTAAAATGACAACATTTGTAACACTGTCGGTAAACTTACACACCAGCATTGCGTTAATCTTAATTCCAATTGCTGCTATTGGTCATTTTGCTGGTTTAAAAGCGCATCTGGCGATTACGCGTAATGACGTATTATTCAAGCGTTGGGTTGGTGCTGGGTTGGTAGTAGTCAGTTTGTTAGGATTATTTAACCAGTTCATTTAATACCGATTACTCATTTTTTCTCGACTATCTATTATGATTTAATTTAAAGTTTAGGAGCAAAAACATAATGAACGAAAAATCATCACTAGCAACGCTATTATCGCGTTGGGATGACAAAATTGATAGCGGTATGCAAGTTGCTGTTAGGACTATTCGTCATCTTCTATTAATAATTATGATTGTGTATCTTTTATTTTGTTTGGTGAGTTTGGCTGGCAACATGATACAGTTATTGTTAGCGCAAGGCGGTGTATTAGCATTTTCTGCGATTAAAGATCTTCTAACTGATTCTTTGTTAGTATTAATTATTCTTGCTATTGTGCGTACCTTATTTATTAGTAGAGGTTTTGATTATGCATTAGCATTTTTAGAAATTGGCTTTGTGGTGCTAGTGCGTAAATTGCTATTGCTCGAAACTGTTCCTGAAGAAACAGGGTTGTTGCTCGTGTTGGGGGTAGTGTCAGCGTTATTTTTTGGTTTGATTATTTTGATTTATCATTTGAAACATAAATGGACACAAGCAGAAAAAATAACTTAACAGCGACCGTGTTAATCATGAGTGCAGTGAACTGGTAAACATTGATAGTTTGATAAGTGGGTGAAAGGCGTTATGACCGTTAATCGCGTTTCATGACTCTCTGGTTGATAGGTGCATTATTGTTTTTTTGTGTTGAGTTGTTTGATGTAAATTGAGGTTGCATTTGATTACGAATGGCTTGATTGGCTAGTGTTTGATTTAATACACCATAATTAGCTGATCCTAATCGCTGCAGACACTGAGTATAAGATGAGGCATTTCCATTTGGAATACACTCTGCATGAGATGATAATGAAATAAATGCTAATATCAGGATGGGCGGTGTTAGTAATACTATTTTTTTCATAACTAAAATACTCGATGCGAGTATCATGGCATTTTGCTATAAAGCATTGTGCCATGATTCAGAGGTTTTTTATAATTGACCAATATCAGCAACCAAACTAAACAATTGATTGGCTGTCGATAGAATAGCAAGACGGTTATTTTTTAATGCCTCATCATCGACATTGACCATAACATCCGTAAAGAAAGCATCAGAAGGTTCTCGCAGTAAGGCAAGTGTTTGCAATACAGCAGCGTAGTCGCCTTGAGCGTATGATAGTTGCGCTTCTACTTCTACTTCACAGAGTGTGAGCCATAAGGTTGTTTCTGCATGTTCGACTAGCAGATTAGCATTAACAATGTCTTTGTGTTCGCTATCTGACTTTTTCAGGATATTGCCGATACGCTTATTGGCAGCCGCTAAGCTAGCTGCCTCTGGTAACTGTGTAAAGGCAGCAACGGCTTGCAAACGATGCCAGAAATCGAGCGGTTTGGCAATGCCCACACTGCGTACTGCTTCGAACCATTCTGGTCTAAAACCTGCATCAGTGCAATACCCCTTAAAACGTGTAAATAAGAAATCGAGAATTTGATTAATTAAGGCATCATCTGTTTTACGATTATGTAACGCAAGGCTGCTACGCACCCAAATGGCTAAATCAATATCGAGTTGAGCTTCAACGCAAATACGCACAATTCCCAAGGCTGCACGACGTAAAGCAAAAGGGTCTTTATCACCTGTAGGAATCATGCCAGCGGCAAAGATGCCTGTTAGTGTATCGAGCTTATCGGCTAATGCAACGGCTTGTGCTACCGAGTTTGTCGGAATAGCAGCGCCCCCGCCTTTTGGCCAATAGTGTTGTTCGATACTATAAGCAACATCAGTATCTTCACCCGCTTGCAATGCATAGTAACGCCCCATTATGCCCTGAAGTTCAGGAAATTCTCCGACCATATTTGACATAAGATCACACTTGGCAAGGCGAGCGGCTCTTTCTGCCAATTCAGGGGATGAGCCAATACTACGTGCAATAGCCGTCGCTAATGTTTGCATGCGTTCAGCTTTATCGAACACACTCCCCAGATCTTTTTGGAAGACAACTGTTTTTAACTTATGTAACCAGCTTTCCATTGGGTGTTTTAAGTCTTGTTGCCAGAAAAATCGGGCATCTGACAAGCGAGGTCGGATGACTTTTTCGTTGCCTTCACGAATTTGGCTAACATCAGTACTATCAATATTTGTAATAACAATAAAGACAGGCGTTAGTTTACCGTCAGCATCAACTGTATGAAAGTATTTTTGATTCGCTTTCATGGTTGAAATAAGACATTCTTGTGGAACTTGCAAAAAATCTTCTTCAAAGTGACAGGTAACAACGCTTGGCCACTCGACCAAGGCGGCAACTTCTTCGACTAACTCAGGATCAATTTCGGCGATAACGCCTGCATCTTTCGCTGCATTGTCAACTAAAGAGACGACGATCTTCATACGCTCATCAAAACTAGCAACGACAAAAGCACTGTGCAAGATAGCTTCATAACTTGCAGGGTCTTTTAATAGTACCAGTTCTGGATGATGAACACGATGCCCAACAGAGACTTGAGCTGATTGCACACCAAGAATAGTGCAAGATAAAACATCGCTACCTTGTAATAGGGTAATGTGCTTAACAGGGCGGACAAATTCAGCAGTACCCGCACCCCAACGCATGCGCTTAGGAATGGGTAAGCCTGCTAATGCAGTTTCGACCATAGCAGGTAATAAATCACGGCTATGACCACCCTTAATCACTTGCTTCACTGCCATCCAAACGCCTTTAGGCGTGTCAATTTCGATTAAATCAGCAACTGTGACACCATTGGTGCGTGCAAAACCTTCGAGTGCTTTGCTCGGGTTGCCCTCTTTATCGAATGCTTGTGATTTGGGTGGTCCTTGGCGTTCTTGGACGCGGTCTTCTTGCTGTAATTGCAAATCGCGCACACGCACAGCTAAACGACGTGGTGTCGCAAAAGCTTCTACTTCACCAAAAGATAAAGCAGCTGCAGTTAGTTGTGCTTTAATGCCATCACTAAAAGCATACATTAAGCGCATTAACGCTTTTGGTGGTAATTCTTCGGTAACAATTTCGACTAAAAAATCGGTTTTCATTTATAAACTTCCTCTAACCAAGTCTTAATCCCTTGGATGGATGGCTGGTTAATATCAATTAATTCTTTAATAAAAAGATTATCAAATCCACAAGTATGGGTATTACTGGCTAACCAACAAAAGATGGTTGATTTTTCTTGCTTTGCCAGTTGTTGATCATCAATAAATTCTGAATAAGCGGCTAATTTGGTTTGATCTGCACAAGCAGAAAGCAGTGTTTCTAACTCTCCAGTATCCTGATGATTAGGGAAAATTAACACACCTACTTGAAAGTTGCTATTCTGTTGATGGCAATACTTAACACCTAACCCTAAAGAAATAGGAGATAGTATGTCAAATCCTTTTTCATGTAAAATAGCCTCTATCTGCTGTTTTCTTGCATCAAAATCGGCATCCGCATCGATAGCAATTGCGAGTTTATCAATTTTTCTTTCAAGTAAACGATCAAGTTGTTCGGGTAGAGCTAGTAAAATACCATCTTTTCCGTTGAGTATACTACCTGTGTCACATTTTGGTTGGCAGTTGACTGTATTTGGTAACAGGTGTTCTAATAATTTTTTATCTGTATGACCCTCAAGCAATAACACATAACCTTTATTCATTATCGAACTTCCATTTCAGACTGAGTTACCTGATATAACCTTTCTTCCGAATAGCGATGTGCATTTAACTTTTCATCAATACATGACCTACCTAAACTGTATAACACGCCCTCTTCTGGATGTTCAACAGCGATTTTAGAAAAAGATTCAATCACATCCCAGCTATGCGTTGTCACAAAAACTTGTATATTCAGCTTGGTAGAAAATTCAAAAATAATGCGCCACAAACTTTCTTGAATACGATAATGAAGTCCATTTTCCATTTCATCAATCAGCAAAATACCATCTTTAGCATTTAGTAGAGATAAAATGATATGTAAAACTCTTGACATACCATCTCCCATGCTATTAAGAGGAACTGGTTTGCTAATGCCTTTTAATTTAATAAACGGCTTTCTTTCTACAAGAGCAGGCAACTGCATAAAACCAAATACTTCTACATTACTATCAACAAGTTGGAGGGCTGAAACTAATATCTCATTCATTTCAGAGTCAAATTGAACAGTAGCCCCCCACAAGTTATCTAGATAGCTATTCAGTAGTGTTTTTGTTGTTACATAGCGAACGGTTAAACCTAAAGAGTGTTCAAAGCTATTAGACAATCTACGCACTGCCATATATTGGTTATGATTATCATCATTATCCGCTAAAATCGTTCTTTTACCGTTAACTGTTAATGCAATAGATCTATAAATATTTTCATCGTTAGCATTATCTTGACGAGGTTGCTCTGACAACAGCCTTCTCACTGTGCGTATTTTGTTTGTTTCATCTTCATCGTCAGTAATTTCAATTGGTTTTTCATGCACAAAATAGTGCGAAACAGCAACTGATATTTTAGAGGATTCTAAAAGAATTTTTCCAAATGCTTCTGGTAAACAACGACCAGAAAAAAAGTCCTCAATAAAAGTAAAATCATTATCCGAAGGAGATATTTCGCCACCAACCTCATCATGTCTTTCTGATTGCGCTCTGAGAACATCTACCTTGTTAGCACTCACTAAAAGTTCTATCGCATCAATAATCGTGCTTTTACCTGAGTTATTGCGACCAACAAACACATTGACACGACCAAGACCTTCAAGCGTTAATTCATCTAACGCTCGAAAATTCTTAACATAGAGACGATCTAAATGTAATTTGCTTTCCACTTCATTACTCCGCACTTTTTAACATCGGAAAGCCTAATGCTTCACGGCGAGCAACGTAAGCTTCTGCCACTTGTTTTGCCATTGCACGTACACGACCAATAAAACGTTGACGTTCAGTGACTGAAATGGCTTTGCGGGCATCGAGTAGGTTAAAGCTATGTGACGCTAAAACCACTTGTTCGTAAGCGGGCAAGGGAAGATTTTGGCTAATGAGGCTATTAAATGCGGTTTCGCAATCATCAAATGCTTTAAATAGTACATCGGTATTGGCGTGTTCAAAGTTGTAGGTAGACATTTCTACTTCGTTTTGATGGAAAACATCACCGTAAGTGACCTTGCCTTGTGGTCCTTCGACCCATGTTAAGTCATAAACGCTATCGACACCTTGCAAATACATAGCGATACGTTCAAGTCCGTAGGTGATTTCACCCGCAACAGGGCGACATTCTAAGCCACCGACTTGTTGGAAATAGGTGAACTGAGTCACTTCCATACCGTTTAGCCAAACTTCCCAACCTAAACCCCACGCGCCTAAGGTTGGCGATTCCCAGTTGTCTTCGACAAAGCGGATATCATGAACTTTACGGTCAACGCCCATCATTTCCAGCGACTGCAAATAGAGGTCTTGGATATTGTCGGGTGATGGTTTGAGCAATACTTGGAATTGATAGTAATGCTGTAGACGATTTGGGTTTTCACCATAGCGACCATCCGTCGGGCGACGACAAGGCTGTACGTAAGCAGTACGCCAAGGCTCAGGTCCTAATGCACGCAAAAAGGTAGCTGAGTGGAATGTACCCGCACCCATTGGCATATCGTAGGGTTGAATGAGTACACAACCTTGTTGTGCCCAAAATTCTTGTAAGGCACTAATTAGCCCTTGAAATGTTTTAATGTTATGTTTAGGGGTGGCAGATGACACGGTCAAAGCTCCAGCAGATGGAATGAGACAAGCATTTTAGCATAGTCCATATCGCGCAACCACTTTGCATTGTGATGCCCATCACAGTTATAATAACACAATATTAACGTCACACTGATAGGTTTCCCTCGCACAATGGAAAATAATTCATCAAAATCAAAGATTTGGCGAACAATAACTCTGACAACATTAGTTGGATTAGGAAGCATGGCTGCTGTAGTGTCGTTGCCAATTGAAGCAAATTTCCCTGTTCAAACTTTTGAACTTCCTTTGCCTAATCCTGTTACAGGATTAACTTCACTCAATGAGTTAGTTGCAGATGAAACTGAGGAATCTGTCAATGAGTCGCTTAGTCAGTGGATAGAGGTAAAAAATGGCGATAATCTCGGCATTATCATGGAACGTGCTGGGGTTGGTTTTAGTGTTGCTGCTCAAATTAGTTCTAGTCCAAATGGCGAACAATTTAGTAAGCTGCGTGCTGGTACGCATATGGAGCTTAAATTTGATGAAAATAACAAGCTAATTGCGTTACATTATCATTTTTCGAGTCTTAATATTGTTTCCGCTGAGCGTACTGATAATGGTTTCGCAGTACAACAAATTATTAAACCTATTGAAAGTCGCATTGTGAGCTATTCTGGTACGATTGATAATTCACTCTATGTTGATGGTCGTAAAGCAGGTATGCAAATCCAGCAGATTATGGATATGGCAGATGTTTTTGCATGGGATGTTGATTTTGGTCGTGAAATTCAGCCAGGAACAAAATTTAACGCGGTATTTGAAGTGCCTTATTCTGAAGGTAATGTTGTGGGTACTGGTCAATTATTAGCTGCGCGTATCAATATTGGTAAAGATGAGCACAGCGCTTTTTGGCATAAAGCAGGTGGCGCACACGCTTATTTTGATAAAAATGGTAATAGTTTACGTAAAGAATTTAACCGTAATCCCGTTGACTATGTGCGCATTACCTCTGGTTTTAGTCTGGCTCGTTTTCATCCTGTATTACAAAAAATACGTGCACATAAAGGGGTTGATTATAGTGCGCCCGTGGGTACTCCTGTGCATGCAACAGGCGATGGTAAAATTACTATGCGCGGTTGGAGTAATGGTGGTTATGGCAACATGATTAGCATTCAGCATGGTCAAACTTATTCGACAGTGTATGGTCATTTGTCGCGCTTTGGTGCGTATCAGGCTGGTGCAAACATTAAGCAAGGTGATGTGATTGGCTATGTGGGTATGACAGGTTTGGCTTCAGGTCCTCATTTGCATTATGAGTTTCGCATTAAAGGACAACACGTTGATCCCTTAGGCGTAAAATTTACTGAAGCCATTCCAATTATTGCCAAAGAAAAGCCTGTGTTTATGAAACATGTTTTAGCAATGACCGAACGTATGAATTTACCAATTTTGGATGATGTTGCAGACATCGTTGTAGATACTTCAATACAACAAACGGCGGCTATTGCTGATTTTGAGTAATCCTTATTCATGTTGACGCTTGGTGTATTATCGGGCACAAGCGTCGACGCGATTGATGTTGCACTCGTAGATTGGTCGCAATCTCATCCCATTCTTGTCGTGCATGATGAATATCCTTGGACTGAAAGGATTCGTCAGCAGCTTCTGGTGTTACCTGAACGTCCTCATCTAAGCCTTTCTGAGTTTGGTCAATTACATACTGCCTGTGGGCAAGCGTTTGCGCAAGCTATTCTGTCTTTTTGTGATAAGTACCAAATTAATACTGCTGATATTCAAGCGATTGGCTCTCATGGTCAGACTGTATGGCATCAACCACAAGGTGACTATCCATTTAGTTTGCAGATTGGACATCCTGCTATTATTGCCAAACAAACAGGTATTACTACCGTTGCTGATTTTCGAATGGATGACATTGCATTAGGAGGACAAGGTGCCCCTTTAGCGCCCGCTTTTCATGCTCAATTGTTTGCTGATGCAACGCAAATAGTGGGTGTACTCAATTTAGGCGGTATTGCTAACTTAACGCTATTGCGTCCTGATAAATCTGTGATTGGTTTTGATACAGGTCCTGCGAATACACTGCTCGATGCTTGGTATCGTTTACAGCATAATGGTGATGGTTATGATAAAGCAGGGGCTTGGGCGGCGGGCGCAGCTGTTGATGAGGTATTATTGGCGCAATGGTTGACCCACCCTTATTTTTTACGTCCTTATCCAAAAAGCACAGGGCGAGAAGATTTTTCATTAAACTGGTTAGCACCACACGCTTTAGTGCATTATCCTGCTGATGTGATACAAAGTACCCTATTACAATTAACAGTCGAAAGTGTAGCAATAGCATGGGAGTCGTTTGCTAATACAGGGCGATTGTGGTTGTGTGGCGGTGGAGCTCTTAATTCAGAGTTGATTCGTCGTTTAAAGGTGCGTTTGCCTCGGTGTCAGGTAGAACTAACTGACGCGTGTGGCTATTCTATTCATGCTTTAGAGGCAATGTTATTTGCATGGTTAGCAAAACAACGTATTGATAAAAAACCTATCAACTTAATGCAAATTACAGGCAGTGATAAGCCAGTAATAGCGGGTGGTATATGGGTCAGCTAATAAAAAAATTAATTAACAAATTGATTAACAATCTGTTATCATAAGAATAACATAATAAAAACGCGTCTTTATTGGTACAAACCAGAATGATTGCAGATACACACATCGGAAGAGTTGAATAAATACATTCTGTATTTATTTATTTATAACTTTATCTTGTATCGAGGCATTAATATGCAATTCACGTCACTTAAAAACACGCTTGGCGTTTTCTTTTTAGGAGTCATTTTAGCGGGTTGTGCAAACGAACCACAACCCATAGTTAGAGAAATTCCTATTCCTATTTCTGTTCCTGATGCTTGCTGTTATCATCCGAGTGAAATTGTTAAATATCAAAATAAGCCTGTTGCTGATTGCGCAAAGTCTGTTGAAGTCATTCGTTATAAAAATACTTGCCATGATTGCGCCTATCCTGTCGTTATTCGCTCTGACAGTTTATGTACTAGTAGTAAGTAATTAGGAAATTATCATGAAAACGCAATATACAATAATTTCAGCTTTATTTTGTGCAAGTATTAGTAGCATTGCACTTGCTGGTGCAGCAGAAATAGTTCCTATTTATGCAACGCCATCAGCAACATCTATGCCTGCTGCTAATTTTGCTGAATTCTCACGAACAACAAATAATCTTTATGACTCTTCTAAAAACGTTAATACTGCGGGTCGTTTTAATGATATGGTTCGTTTTTTAGCGGATCAATTAACACAAAATCGCGATGTTAAAAATTTAGCAGATACGCACTTTGCTGTCGCCAGTATTGTTGCTTTAGACGATCTCTCTCGCACAAATAAAGTGGGTTATTTACTGCAAGAACACCTGCTGCATGAGTTGCAAGCACGTGGTTTTAAGGTTGTTGACTTTAAAATGCTTAATGATCAAATTCAAGTTACGCAAGATGGTGATTTTACTTTTAGTCGTAATCCTAAGCGCCTTAAAAAGAGTTATGATATTGCACAAGTTGTATCGGGCACATATGCTTTTGAAGCAGAAGGTGTGGTGATTAATCTGCGTGCTATTGATACCAAAACAGGGGTTATTTCATCGACAGCACAGGGTTATTTACCACGCTCTGATTATGAATACATTACAACGGGACGTGATGGTGCTTTCTATAATGGTGAATACTATTATCGTGAATCATCACAAGTACGTGTCATTAATGTGCCTGTCAGTTATCCTGCTGAGCATAATAAGATTACGATATCTAAGTAATTTTACGATACGGGCGTTATTATTAAAACGCAATCTTAAGGTTGCGTTTTTTTAAAACGCTATACCACCTAACATGGCAATGGTTAGCCAGCCAAATCCAGCAACGAATACTAACGCAAATACCCACTCCGATGTGCTACCTGTGCTATAAGTTGCTAACTTAAGTCGTGATTTACCATATGGCCAAATGAGCGGAATTCCTGATTTGCTGCAACTATCCACAGCAATATGTAGCAATCCTGAAGCAATAAAGCCAAAAGCAAAACACTCACCATACCACGCAAAAGGCTGATAATGCCAAATAAGCCAAGCAGCAGCTAACCAGATCGGTATCCAGTGAGTCAGTGTTCGATGCTTAAATAGTCGATTCGTTTCTCTACCTCGCGCATTACGTGATACGCCTTCTAACCAATCTGGTGCCGATGCACCGAACATAATTCCGATAACCCAACACGCACTGACTAACACTATCGATTTTTGATAGGGTGGTACTAAATAGCCCATTAAAAATGCAACGGATAATGTGGCAGCAAATGTGGCTGCAGTAATTTGATGTCCTTTTTTGGTCATGCGCTTAATCCTTGCGTGCATATATCTGTTCTATGTATTCCGTGCAGAATAGCATAAAAATATTGCTTAACCCATTTTTTTTCTCTGTGCTTGTGCTAGAGTTATACCTACTGTGTTAAACAGTTTTTTGAAGGTGTTTTTACTGTATTTTGCTTGTAAGGAGCGTGCTTGTGAGTCTTTCCAATGTTCGTATTGGTATTGTTGGTTTGGGTTATGTTGGTTTGCCATTGGCAGTTGAGTTTGGCAAAAAGTTCGATGTCGTTGGTTTTGACATTCATCAAGCACGTATCGAAGCGCTTAAAGTGGGTCATGATCACACGTTAGAAGTGTCAGATGAAGAGCTTAGTGAGGCAACCAAGTTAAGTTATACCGCTAATCTAGAAGATATTCGTTCATGTAATGTTTATATCGTCACAGTTCCTACTCCGATTGATGAACATAAATCACCCGATTTTACACCACTCATTAAAGCGAGTGAGTCACTATCTAAAGTGCTTAAACGTGGTGATGTGGTTATTTATGAATCAACCGTTTATCCAGGGGCAACTGAAGAAGTTTGTGTTCCTTTATTAGAAAAAAGTGGCTTAGCATTTAACAAAGATTTTTACTGTGGTTACAGCCCAGAGCGTATTAACCCTGGTGATAAACAACATCGTGTCATCAATATTCTTAAAGTAACCTCTGGCTCAACCCCTGAAATTGCGGACTTTGTTGATGAATTATATCGCAGTATTATTATTGCTGGCACACACAAAGCAAGTAGTATGAAAGTGGCCGAAGCGGCTAAGGTTATTGAGAACACACAGCGTGATGTCAATATCGCGTTAATTAACGAGTTAGCATTAATTTTTAATCGCTTGGGTATTGATACAGAAGAAGTATTAAAAGCAGCGGGAACTAAATGGAATTTCTTGCCCTTCCGTCCAGGGCTGGTTGGTGGACATTGTATTGGTGTTGATCCCTACTATCTCACCTTCAAAGCGCAAGCAGTGGGTTACAATCCTGAAATCATTTTGGCTGGTCGTCGTTTAAACGATAACATGGGTGCATATGTGGTGCAGCAGATCGTTAAGATGATGCTGAAAAAGAAAATTAATGTCATGGGTTCTCGCATCCTAATTTTAGGCTTAACCTTTAAAGAAGATTGTCCAGACGTGCGTAATACGCGTGTTGTCGATATGGTTAAAGAGTTTGCTGAATACGAAACTAAAGTTGATGTTTATGATCCTTGGGCTGATAAAGCGGAAACAAAGCATGAGTATGGTATTGATTTGATCGATATGCCAGAAGCAGGTGCTTACGATGCGGTTATTTTGGCTGTTAAGCATCATCAGTTTATCGAAATGGGCGCGAAAGGTATTCGTGCTTTTGGTAAAGAAACACATGTTTTATTTGATGTCAAATATGTGCTCGGACGTGATGAGGTGGATGGGCGTTTGTAATACGCTGCTAGTCATTAAGAAGCGCACCCATTGGGTGCGTTTCTATTATCAAATAAAGGAGATTAAATGTTAATTGAAAAAAACACTGTGGTAACCCTGCGTTATAGCGTTAAGGATGTAGAAGATATTGTTGTTGATGCAGGTGAACAGCCATTGCAGTATTTGCATGGTGATTATGATGGCATTTTTCCACTTATTGAAGAAGCATTACAAGGCAAAACTCTAGGTGAGCAATTTGAAATTAATTTGCAACCAGAAGATGCATTTGGGTTGTACCAAGTTGAATTAATGAAAATGGAGCGACGTCACTTATTTCCAGATGATTTAACAGTAGGTACGCTTTTCGAGGGTAGAGCTGAGGGTGCATCAGACGATGAAATTGTTATTTATCGCGTAACAGATATTGGTGAGGAGACAGTAATTGTTGATGGTAACCATCCCTTAGCAGGCATACCATTGGTATTTTCTGGTGAAGTAATTGGGGTGCGTGCAGCAACAGCACAAGAGATCGAACAACAGGTGATAGTGTAAGAATTTTTTGTTTTTGACGTGATTATATTCGTTGAGTATAAAAAACTTGGTAAACGCTTGAGCACTTACCAAGTCATATTAAGCGTTAACCTAAATTAACGAACCTGCGACATGAGCGCAAAGCTTTTTACAAATGGAACAGCAAGTGCTGGATTTTTAATCATCGTACCAAAATCACCTGAAGCGAACTTCATTTTGCCAAAAGTAACAGCCGATCCTAACCCCATCATACCGGGTGGATCATTCATCCATTTTTCCCACTGTTCTTTTTTAGCACGCATATCCCAATCTGGCGTTATGCCATCGTAGCTACCTGCATGAACAATCATGCCGTTTTCAACTTTAACATAGGCATGAGCTTTAGGTTGATCTTGAAAACCAATCGCAATAACAGTGGTAAAACCGACTTTTGCCAATTCACCTGATACTTCAGCTGAATTGTTCCAAGCGTCTTTATACTTGTTCATCCATTCATCATCAAATAAATCCATTATCGTATGGTCTCCTATTGTCGTTATTCGTATTTTGTGTCATATTTCGAGTTTTTATTATCATACAAAAACGCATTTTGTGGAAGATAAAAGATTTTATTACAGCATAAATAAAGACAATAACCATGGCAATACTACATGAATATGAAGATCGACTAATTCGATTGTTACCACCCAACGCGCAGCATGTTGCAGAAATGTTGTTGTCTCGCCTATCACTCACAGATATGTTACGAATGCGTGATGAAGATGAGATGGATTTATACCTACTTAATGAACATAAAGTAAGTAGGGAACTGTGGCCCGATATTTTACGAGCAATTATTTTAGCAAAGGTAACTTATTTTGACCCTTCTGAATTTTTAGATCAGGCAAAAGTATTAATGCTCGTTAAGTTAGCAGTAGAAGCAGCAGGATTTAGTCTATCAACACCACTGCCACAAGTAGTGGCAGCAGTGAAGACAGATTATAAACGATTAACACGTTGGTTGGTTGTGATGGCACAGTTATTAGGTAAGCTACGTACCAGTGCTAAATAATCCACTGGATAAATAACGATCACCTCTATCGCAAATAATGGTCACAATGGTAGCATTATTAACTTCTTCTGCTAATTTTAATGCTGCTGCCATAGCACCACCCGATGAAACGCCCGCAAAAATACCTTCTTGTTGTGCAAGTTGGCGCATGGTTTCTTCTGCTGTGTGCTGGTTAATATCGATAATTTTATCAATACGAGCAGGATTAAATATTTTTGGTAAGTAGGCTGCTTCCCATCGACGAATACCTGGTATTTGTGCTCCTTCGCTAGGTTGAACACCAATAATTTGGATACGAGAGTTACGCTCTTTTAAAAATAGACTCGTACCCATAATAGTGCCTGTTGTACCCATGGCAGAGACGAAATGGCTAATTTCCCCTTCCGTTTGCTGCCAAATTTCAGGTCCTGTGCTTAAATAGTGCGCCATATAATTATCTGGATTAGAAAACTGATCAAGTAAAAATCCTTCTTTTGCCTGTGCCATTGCTTGCGCTAAATCACGAGCACCTTCCATGCCTAGCTCACGAGAAACAAGAATCAATTGTGCACCATAGGCACGCATGGCATCTTTGCGCTCTTGTGTCATGTTATCAGGCATAATGAGTTTGATCTTATAACCACGCACAGCCGCCACCATCGCCAATGCTATGCCCGTATTGCCGCTCGTCGCTTCGATTAGCGTGTCGCCTGATTTAATATCACCACGTTGTTCTGCTTGCTGAATCATATTAAGCGCAGGGCGGTCTTTAACAGAGCCAGCTGGATTGTTTCCTTCCAATTTTGCTAAAATGGTATTGCCACGTTTATCACGATAAAGTTGTTTAATTTGTACTAAAGGGGTATTGCCAACAGTATCGATTAGGCTAGTGTAGTGCGTCATAATGCCATTACCTTTTTAAGTAAACCAAATCCCAAACACCATGCCCTAGACGTTGACCTCGTCTTTCAAACTTTGTTTCTGGGCGATAATCAGGTTTAGTAGCAAACATATTGGCAGCATCTGCATTAATATATTCTGGGTGTGCTTCCATGATTTCGAGCATCCATTGTGCGTAGGGTTCCCAGTCAGTAGCGGCATGAAAAGCACCATCAGAGGTTAAACGGCTAGCAACAAGGGACATAAAGTTAGGTTGAACAATGCGGCGTTTATGGTGTCGCGTTTTGTGCCAAGGATCTGGAAAAAAAAGAAGCACTCGAGCAAGACTATGAGGGATAATCATGTTTTTGAGTACTTCTACTGCATCATGGCTTATAACACGAATATTAGTTAGCCCTTTTTCTTGCACGATATTAAGCAAACTACCCACACCAGGGCGATGGACTTCTATGCCTAAAAAATTAATATGCGGCATTGTTTCCGCCATACTGGCAAGACTATGTCCCATACCAAAACCGATTTCAAACCAGACAGAATTATGATTACCAAATAGGTTAAAAAAGTTAAGTTGTTGTGTGTCGCAATAATCGATACCATAGACAGGTAATAGTTCATTGATTGCGCGCTCTTGTGCAGGTGTTGCTCTGCCTTCGCGGCGAACAAAGCTTTTAATTTCTCGACGATGCGCTATCGTGGTATCGTCTATTTGTGTTGAGGTGTCTATTGTTGTCATTAGCTGAGCTGTCCTTTAGTGAGCGATTATTGGCTTGGTTTGCGATTCATGGTCGTCATGATTTACCTTGGCAACATCCTGCTATCCCTTATCGTGTCTGGGTCTCTGAGGTGATGCTGCAGCAAACACAAGTGATTACAGTGATTCCTTATTTTGAGCGTTTTATGCGCTCTTTTGCTAGTATTGATCAACTAGCCAATGCATCCGTAGATGATGTTTTAGCACATTGGAGTGGTTTAGGCTATTATGCCAGAGGGCGCAACTTGCATAAAGCAGCGCAAATCATTATGCACGAATATGGTGGTGTTTTTCCTCGTGATGTCGCGGCACTCATTGCATTACCAGGTATTGGGTTATCTACAGCGCATGCTATTTTATCATTAGCATATAACTACCCCACAGCAATATGTGATGGTAACGTGCGCCGTGTATTAGCACGCTGGCATAAACTTGATATATCAATAGAAACAAAAACAGCGACTGAAAAATTATGGCAGTTGGCGCAAGCTTTACAAAGTAAAGAGCAAGCAGGCAACTATACACAGGCAATTATGGACTTGGGTGCAACCATATGCACTCGAGTACGTCCAAGATGTGATATCTGTCCCGTTGCTGATGATTGTCAAGCACTCCTATCAGGACAAGATGTAACTCACTGGCCTATACGGACTAAAAAACGAGCAAAACCTGTACGTACTTGTGATATGTTTCTTTTGATGCGTGAAGATGGTGCTGTTTGGTTACAAGCACCCGACAAGCAAGAAGGCTTGTGGGGTGGTTTGTATCAATTGCCACAAAACTTGCCTAATTTTTTAACGGATCAATTGCGAACCGAACTTCCTAAAGTTAATCATGTTTTTACACATTTTTCACTATTAATAACGCCATACCGTATTAAAATAACGAATATTAATCAAACACAGTTCCCTATAAATGGCGTGTGGTATAATCTAAACGATTGCTCAATAGCACGTCCTGCTATTGTCGATAAGTTGATTAAATATGGGCAAATATAAGGAAATAAGTAATGAGTCGAAAAGTATATTGCGTTAAATTAAAAAAAGAAGCCGAGGGAATAGCATTCCCTCCTTATCCTGGTGAGTTGGGAGTGCGTGTTTTTAATGAAGTGTCTGCTGAAGCTTGGAAACTATGGTTGGCACAACAAACTATTTTGATCAATGAGTATCGTCTATCATCAATGGATCCTAAAGCGCGGCTGTTTTTGCGTGAGCAAATGGAAGAATTTTTATTTGGTGATGCAGCTGTGGCAATGCCTGATGCTTATAAACCAGTAGCTTAAAATAAGGAGCAAATGGTTTTTATGAGTACTTTATTAGATGTTTTCGTGGGTCGTCAGCCTATTTTTAATAAAAATTTAGAAGTATACGCATATGAGTTGTTGTTTCGTAGTGGCAATGAGTCAAATCATGCGGTAATTTTAGGGGGTGACTCTGCAACGGCGCAGGTTGTACTTAATGCTTTTATGGAAATTGGCTTAACCAATTTAGTGGGTGAGCACAAAGCGTTTTTAAATTTTACAGAAGGCTTTTTGTTGCGTGAAAACATTCCACTTTTTCCACGCGCACAGTTGGTTATTGAAGTATTAGAAACAGTCAAACCTACAGCAGCGGTTATTAAAGCGATTGAGCACTTACGTAGTTTGGGTTACACCATTGCCTTAGATGATTTTTTCTATACTGATGAATATAAACCCTTAGTTAATTTAGCGGATATTATCAAAATTGATATTTTGGATGTTGGTGCTAAAAACTTAGCTAATCATATTCGCTCTATTAAATCAACTAACGATCGTGTGCGTTTATTGGCTGAAAAGGTAGAAACACGCGAACAGTATGAGTATTGCAAAGGGTTGGGTATGGATTTTTTCCAAGGCTATTTCTTTGCTAAACCACAAATTATTAAAGGACACCGTTTACCCTCTAATAAAATGGCAATTTTGAATCTACTTGCCAGTGTATATGATCCCAATGTTGATATGGGTGAATTAGCTACTATTGTTGGGCGTGATGTCGGGTTATCACATAAATTATTAAGTTTTGTGAAAACTTATCCTGGCAATCAAGATGTTCAAATTAATTCGATAAAAGATGCTGTGTTGCGTTTTGGATTACAAAAATTGCAAAGTTGGGTTAGTGTGCTTGTTTTATCGGGTATGGATGATAAGCCCAGTGAGTTATTTAATACTGCATTGATTCGAGCAAAGTTTATGGAGTTATTAGCTGAAAAAGCTAAGTGTGCGATGCGTGATACTTATTTTATGGTTGGGTTGTTTTCTTGTTTAGATGCCCTAATGGATACGGTTATGATTGAGGCACTTTCTGCCATGACAATCGCTGATGAGGCTAAGGTAGCACTAACGACTCATGATGGCGTTATGGGGAATGCATTGACGTGTGCATTAGCAATTGAGGCTGGTGATATTAATCATATTTCGTTTTTAGAGATTAATTCGGGCGACATTTCAGCACTTTATATGCAAGCAATGGTGTGGGCAACAGCAACAACTTCAAAAATGCATTAATTAAAAGTGATACCATTAAACGCATTAATCTTTGTTGCAAAATGTGTGTGCAATCGGTACAATAATCGTTTATTTTCAAAATACCAAAGCAGGAATTTGCCATGAAAGAAGGCATTCACCCAAAATACAACCCAGTTGTGTTCCAAGACATTACAACGGGCGAGATGTTTATTACACGTTCTACCATGCGCACAACCCAAAAAATTGAATTGGAAGGTAAAGAGTACGGTTTAGTTCGTTTAGAAGTTTCTAGTGCTTCTCACCCTTTTTATACAGGTCAGCAAACGCTGGTTGATACGGAAGGTCGTATCGAAAAGTTCCGCAATCGCTACAAGCGTTAATTGCGGTGGCCTGCGTGAAAGCAAGGCGCTTGTCAAAAAGCCTAGCACTGGTTGCTGGGCTTTTTGCATTAGGGCAAGCCTATTCTGCCGATGATGATTGTTTACCCATTAAGATAGACACTGAAGCAAAAGTTGATATTGTGTACGATGGTGATACTTTTTTAGTTGGTAATCAATCTATTATTAAATTAACAGGAGTACATGTTCCTTCCTCATCTCAACATTTAGAGCCAGCAGAACCATTGGGTAAGGCTATTTCTCAAGCAGTGGGCGAGTTAATTTCGCGTAGTAAGGGCATGCTCAAAGTTGAGTATGACCAGCTTAAAAGCGAGAAAGGAAAAATTTATACGCATCTCTATTTAGCTGATGGTCGTAATCTGGCTAAGGTATTGCTAGAAAATGGTTTTGCATTGGTTAATACAACACTGCCCAATACTCGTCACGCTCAATGTTATCGTGATGCTGAAGCGAAGGCAAGAGAAGCCAAAAAAGGGCTATGGCAATATGCAGATAAAGGCGTTCCTATTATTGAGTCAAAAAATTTAAGTGCTGAACGAAAAGGATTTCAAATTGTGCGCGGTAAAGTTGCGTTAATAAAAGAAGGCACAAATTACTTCGTTCTTAATATGGATACTGTCGGATATCGTATTAGTAAAGAAGCGATGACCCAATTTAATGAACGCGACTTAATGTCATTGCAGGGTAAAACTGTCGAAATTCGTGATGAGTTAGCCTATTTCAAAGGTTCTATGTTTGCGCTTTTAGAGCATCCTGGTCAAATTGATTTGCTTGCTGATAAATTTTATGCTGAGCAAGCTAAGCTTGCTATGAAAGCGTCCAAAAAATAACACCTACTATTTTGATTATTAGGAAAAAAAATGTCTACTGAATTAAAAAATGATCGCTTCTTACGTGCGTTATTGCGCCAACCTGTCGATACAACCCCTGTTTGGATGATGCGTCAAGCGGGACGTTATTTGCCAGAATATCGTGCAACACGCGCAAAAGCAGGCAGTTTTATGGCGTTATGTACTAATCCTGAGTTGGCGTGTGAAGTAACTTTGCAGCCATTAGCGCGTTATGATTTAGATGCTGCAATTCTTTTTTCTGATATTTTGACCATTCCTGATGCGATGGGTTTGGGCTTGAGTTTTGCGCAAGGTGAAGGTCCTCAGTTTGCACGTCCGATTACTTGTAAAGCAGATGTTGATAAAATCGGTGTGCCTGATCCAGAAGGTGAGCTAAAGTATGTGATGGATGCGGTACGCACCATTCGTCGTGAGCTCAATGGTCGTGTGCCGTTAATTGGTTTTTCAGGTAGTCCTTGGACGCTAGCAACTTATATGGTTGAGGGTGGCAGTAGTAAGACTTTTTCTAAAATTAAGGCGATGATGTATAACGAACCAGCAACGGTGCATTTGTTGTTAGATAAGTTGGCTCAGTCAGTTACCAGCTACCTAAATGCACAAATTGCTGCGGGTGCGCAGGTAGTGCAGATTTTTGATACGTGGGGTGGGGCATTATCGACACCAGCCTTCCGTGAATTTTCGTTACGCTATATGCAACAAATTGTATCGGGCTTAACACGTGAATCCGATGGTCGCGTTGTACCTGTGATTTTATTTACCAAGGGCGGTGGTCAGTGGGTAGAAGAGAGTGTGGCAACGGGTGCGGATTGTATTGGCTTGGATTGGACTGTGGAGCTAGGTGATATTCGCGCACGCACCAAAGATGGTGTGTCTTTGCAGGGTAATATGGATCCAGGGTTATTGTATGCACGTCCAGAAATTATTGATGCCGAAGTAGCGCGCATTTTGGCAAGTTTTGGGCAGCATAGTGCGACAAGTGGTCATGTGTTTAATCTTGGTCATGGTATCCATCCTGAGATCAATCCAGAGCATGTTAAGGCTTATGTTGATGCGGTTCATGTTCATGGTAAGCAGTTCCACTAATGACATTACTTCAAGCATTACAAAGCCAAGGTATTGGTAGCCGCAAATTTTGTCTTGCCATTATTGATGATGGAAAAGCGTTTATTGATGGTGATGTTTGCATTAAATCCAAACAAAAAGTTGACCCCGAGCGGGTCACTTTTTTATTCGAGGGTGAGTTGTGTACGTGGCAAGAGCGCATTGTGATTATGCTACATAAGCCGTTAGGATATGAGTGTTCGGCACGTCCGCAATTTCATCCGAGTGTATTAGAGTTGTTGCCAGCGGTCTATCGGGCGCGTGGTGTGCAACCGATTGGTCGTTTGGATGTGGATACCAGTGGGCTGCTCATTTTGACGGATGACGGTCAGCTAATTCATCAGATTACACACCCTAAGCGTCATGTCTCTAAGGTGTATGAAGTAACAACAATTGATCCTATTACACCTGAGCAGTTAACTGGCTTGATGTCCGAAATTGAGCTTAATGATGAGCCTCGTCCTGTTCATGCACTTGAAGTAGCCTTGTTGGATACGCATAAAGTAAAGCTAGTCATTGATGAAGGGCGTTATCATCAAGTCCGTCGTATGTTGGCAGCGGTAGGTAATCGTGTGGATAAGTTGGAGCGAACCCAAGTAGGCAATTTAAGGTTACCTACTGATTTGGCTGCAGGGCAATGGATTGCTATTGATGAAGCAATGATTGGACTGTAATTTAATGGGTGGATTATGGGTATTGTTATTCTACTGGGATGATAAATCCTCTAATCCGCTTTCGTTAAAAAGTTGTTTGTCTAGTTTTGCTTCTAAAATAACAACAGGAAGATCATTATCAACTTTAAATAGCACATTGCTATAACCTGCTTGGATAAATAACTTTCTGACTGTTGAGTGAATACGTTTATAGGTGTTTTGAGTATAGTTTTTTAAAACAAAATAAAATAGTATTTTGTTGCCCTCTAGTTCGATAGAAGTAACATAATCGTTGGCGTTATATTTTTGCTGAAGTGTATCAACACAGATATGGGCTTCTTTTGCTAAAAATTCTTTACGTTTTTCAATTTCCCGTTTAATAACATTAGCAAAGTCTAAAATATCAATAATGCTCATTGAGCTACTCTCCCTTTGTGTAGTAGGGCTTATCAAGCTCACCAAGTTGGATAAATTTCTTGAATAAGGCTGTTATTTTAATGTATTTTTTAAGCAGATGTTAATTTTTCAGCGTTGCATAGCTTATTCAAATAGTTAGTTAGCAAAAAAAATGCCAAAATCAGGGTAATACAAAATAAGATATGTGCATGTTATAATAGAAAAATTTATTGCTTATTATTTACTGAGTTATCACCATGAATCAAACTAATGCCCTCTGGGGTGGTCGCTTTTCTGAAGCTGTCGATGCCTTTGTGGAAGCCTTTACTGCCTCTGTTACCTTCGATCAGCGCATGTATGCACAAGATATTGCTGGTTCAATTGCCCACGCTACTATGTTAGCAAAAGTAGGGGTGCTGACCAATGATGAGCGCGATTTAATTATTGCAGGACTCGGTAGCGTTAAAAATAAAATAGAAGTGGGTGACTTTGAATGGTCAATTAAACGCGAAGACGTGCATATGAATATTGAATCAGAACTGACTGATGCTATTGGCTATGTAGGCAAAAAACTACATACAGGACGTAGTCGCAATGATCAGGTAGCCACTGATATTCGTCTTTATTTACGTGATGCTATTGATAATATTCAGAGTGAAATTCGTCGTCTACAGCGCGGCTTGGTTGGCTTGGCAGAGCGTGAAGCGGGTAGCATTATGCCAGGATTTACGCACCTGCAAACAGCGCAACCCATCACTTTTGGTCATCATATGCTAGCATGGACAGAAATGCTCGAACGAGACCACGAGCGTCTTGTTGATTGTCGTAAACGCACCAATAGCCTGCCATTGGGCGCAGCTGCGCTCGCAGGTACAACTTATCCTATCGATCGTGACTATACAGCAAGTCTGTTAGGGTTTGAGCGTGTCTGCCAAAACTCACTGGATGCTGTTTCTGATCGTGATTTTGCCATTGAATTTGCCAGTGCAGCGAGCATTATGATGATGCACCTCTCACGTTTTAGTGAAGAGTTAATTTTATGGACATCAGCTCAATTTCACTTTATTCACTTGCCAGATCGTTTTTGCACGGGCTCAAGCATCATGCCACAAAAGAAAAATCCTGATGTGCCTGAGTTAGTGCGTGGTAAATCTGGTCGCGTATTTGGACATTTAATGGCATTATTAGTGCTCATGAAAGGTCAACCTTTAGCGTATAACAAGGATAACCAAGAAGATAAAGAACCACTATTTGATACCATCGACACCGTGATGGGCAGCCTACGCGCTTTCGCTGATATGATGCCAGCAGTCACCGTTCGCACTGATATTACCCGAGAGGCGGCACGTCGTGGCTTTGCAACAGCAACCGACTTAGCAGACTATTTAGTAAAGCAAGGCACGCCCTTTCGCGATGCACACGAAATGGTCGGTAAAGCGGTCGGTTATGGTGTGGCAACAGGAAAGGATTTGTCGGATATGACCTTAGCAGAAATTCGTCAGTTTGCCCCTAATACGGGCGAAGATGTATTTGCAGTCTTAACTTTGGAAGGCTCAGTTGCAGCACGAGACCATTTAGGTGGTACGGCACCAAACCAAGTGCGCAAACAAGTTGCGCGTTGGCAGGCACTGTTAAGCGAGTAACTAAAACTTGACACTATATTCGGCCATATATGACGAACTTTCGTAGTCACCTGTGGTCGAAATATAACGCAATTCAAGTTCACTTTTATCATTAATCTCGATATTAGAATCAATACGAATAGAGTAATTAATAGTTGCAATTAATCTGCCAACTGCTTTAATTATCTAAAGATTATAGATAGGTAAATTATGAAGCAGTATAAGCTTGGTGAGTTTGCTAAGAAGGTCAATCGCACGATTAGCACCTTGCGGGTGTGGGACAAGAGCGGAAAATTGCCAGCCAAACGCACCCCATCTGGTCAGCGTTATTACACGGACGAAGACTTTAATACCGTATTGGGTATTAGCGCTCCAGAAACTGAGCGCAAGATTGTGATTTATGCTCGTGTATCAAGTCATGGGCAGAAGAAAGATTTAGAATCACAAAAGCTTGCGTTAGAGCAGTTTTGTATTGGAGTGGCTACACTATTTCGTACAAGGGTTAGTTAAAAAAACTTAGCTTGGGCTCGCATTTAATCGAAAAATACTGACCTGTTGCCGTAAACTAGCTGCTTCAGATGACATACTTTCTGCGGCTGCTGTTGTTTCTTGCACTAATGCACTATTTTCTTGTGTTGCCTTATCAATACTGGCAATCGCTAAATTAACTTGCATAATTCCTTGCGTTTGCTCTGCCGAAGCACAAGCAATCTGTTCAATCGCACCAGAAAATTGCGCGATCTCTTGTTGAATGGATTGCAACATAACACCAGACTGATCCGCCAACATAGTACCCATGTCCACACGACCGACACTATCCTGAATTAAACCACGAATATCCTTCGCCGCATCCGATGATTTTTGTGCTAACGCACGCACCTCGCTCGCAACAACAGCAAAACCACGTCCATGCTCTCCTGCTCTTGCCGCTTCAACAGCAGCATTTAAGGCGAGTAAATTAGTTTGAAAAGCGATGCTATCGATAATGCTTACAATATCAGCGATACGATGACTCGATTCACTAATAGCCGACATGGCATTAATGGTTTGCTTCATCACATCAACACCCATTTCTGCTTTAGTCTGCATATCACTAACGAGTTGACTTGCTGAGCGTGCATTGTCTGCATTACTTTTCACGGCATGAGACATCTCGTGGATGCTGGCTGTTGTTTCTTCTAGAGCAGCAGCCTGAGCCTGAACACGAGCCGATAAATCATGTGCGCTTTGAGAAACTTGTACGGCGACATCACCAACAACGTGAGACGAACTTGCTATTTGATGAACAACACCGCGCATATGCGTAATAGAATGATTAATACTGTCTTTCATTGACTGTAACTGACCCTTCGTATCCGCAGAAATGGTCATCGATAAGTCGCCTTTAGATTGTGCCAAAATAACACGATTAATATCCGCAATCACGCTTTCTAACTGAGCCATCGTACAATCAATCGTATCAGCCAATTCTTTAAACAAGCCATTCGCATCAAAATTGGTTCTTTTAGAAAAATCTCCGTCAGCAGCAGCAATCATGACGACTAATATTGCATGCAACACCCCTTCTCGATTTTTAAGTGCTTGCTCACCATCAGCAACAGCACTATGCCACACACCTTTAAGATGCGCATAATGTCCTTTTCCAGACCAATGTTCAAATAAGATACCCATTTTAACGGCATTCAAAATTGAACCTACCATCTGCATAGAAGCTTCCGCTTGCACAAAGGAATGATTCAA